>CAVELT010000089.1:0-23943 GCA_963616545.1 Dysosmobacter segnis
CATAAGCTGCGGAGTACCTATGCCACGGCGCTTTACAATATCACGGGGGATGCCATGAAGGTGAAGGACGCACTGGGGCATTCCACGCTTTCCGTGGTGCAGAAGTATGTGGACCAGAGCAAGCGGAACCGCAGCGAGGCTGCCCTGGATATTGATTACAGAGAACCGTCAACCGAGTAAACTGCGAAGGTTGACATGTGCGCGCGTATACCTTATACTTTGCCTGAGTCAAAAATCAAAGCAGGAGGGCATTGCAGATATGGATATACGGGAATTGACGGAGCAGATCCTGGCCGGAAGACGGCTGAAAAAAGAGGATCCGCTGATGGAGCTGGTGACAGCAGATCTGACGGAGCTGAAGACCGGCGCCGATCGGCTGCGGGAGCATTTCTGCGGCAGCAAGGTGGATCTGTGTACGATCATCAGCGGCCGTTCCGGAAGATGCGGTGAAAACTGCCGTTTCTGTGCGCAGTCAGCCTGTCATCATACGGACTGTGAGGAATATCCGCTGCTGGATGCAGACACCATCGTGGCTCAGGGCAGAGCCAACCAGGAGGAGGGTGTGGATCGTTACGCCATTGTGACCTCCGGCAAGAGCCCCTCCAAGGAGGATTTTGAGCAGATCATCGCCACCTTCGAGCGGATGCACGAGGAGCTGGAGATCGAGCTCTGCTGTTCTCTGGGCTTTCTGACCAGCGAGCAGTTCCATCGTCTTCATAAGGCGGGGGTCACCAGCATTCACAACAATATCGAAACCTCACGTCGTTTCTTCCCGGAAATCTGTACCAGTCATACCTTCGAGGATAAGCTGGCCAATATCCGCCGGGCCCAGGCAGAGGGGCTCTGCGTATGCTCCGGCGGCATCATCGGCATGGGGGAGACCTGGGAGGACCGTATTGACATGGCGCTCACACTGCAGGAGCTGGGCATCGAGTCCATTCCCATTAACAGCCTGATGCCCATCAAGGGAACGCCGCTGGAGAAGCTGCCGCGGCTGACGGAGGACGAGATCCTGCGGACCATCGCGATCTTCCGCTTCATCAATCCGACGGCCAATATCCGGCTGGCCGGAGGACGGGCGCTGATGCAGGGCAACGGACGGGAAACCTTCCGGGCCGGTGCCAGTGCCAGCATTACCGGAAACATGCTGACCACCTCCGGCTCCACCATTCAGGGCGACAAGGACATGCTGCAGGAGCTGGGACGAGACATCACACCGGACTGGACGCTGCCGGAGAAGGAGCGGGCGGATTATCCGTACCGTTACAGAGGGTAAGGGAGAGATAAGACTATGAAAATGAATGTTCAGGCAATGACACTTGTGGCGGTAATGACAGCTGTGATGTGTATTCTGGGACCCATGTCCATTCCCATCGGACCGATACCGGTTTCGCTGACGGTGCTGACGGTTTATCTGGCGGTTTACATTCTGGGCATGCGCTACGGTACGCTGGCGTATCTCATTTACCTGCTCATCGGTCTTGTGGGCGCACCGGTGCTGTCCGGCTATTCAGGCGGCCCGGCCAAGGTCTTCGGACCCACCGGCGGCTACCTCATCAGTTTCATTCTGATGGCACTGATTTCTGGCTGGTTCATCGACCATTATTATAAGAAGATACCCATGCAGGTTGCGGGTATGGTGCTGGGCCTGATCGTCTGCTATGCCTTCGGCACCACCTGGCTTGCGGTACTGGCGCACATGGACGCCAAGGCGGCACTGGCAGCCGGCGTGATCCCCTTCATTCCCTTTGATCTCATCAAGATCGCCATCTCGGTTGTCGTAGGACGGGCTGTGCGGAACCGCCTTCCCCAGATGATCCCCGGCCGCAGCGTGGCCGCGTAAGCGTTGCAGGAAAAAACATTAACAGAAGAAACCCCGTATGCGTCTGGTCTTGACATGACGCATGCGGGGTTTTAAAGTTTCTTCTATGGGCTCGGAATGAGCCCCATCAAACATAAGGGAGGAACCAATATGGCTTGTACAACCATTCTTGTCGGAAAAAAAGCATCCTATGACGGATCCACGATGATTGCCCGAAACGATGATTCCGGTGCCGGACATTTCACACCGAAGAAATTCGTTGTGGTGCAGCCCGCAGAGCAGCCCCGGCTTTATCGATCAGTGCTTTCTCATGTCGAGATTCCGCTGCCCGAAAATCCGCTTCGCTATACGGCGGTACCGAATGCAGTAAAGGGAGAGGGCATCTGGGCCGGCAGCGGTGTCAATGCAGAAAACGTGGGTATGACGGCAACGGAAACCATTACCTCAAATCCCCGGGTGCTGGGCGCGGATCCTTTGGTGGTGTATCAGCCGGCAGAAGACGGGAAGCCGGAGGTGCCGGGCGGCATCGGTGAGGAGGATCTGCCGACATTGGTGCTTCCCTACATTCATAGTGCCCGGGAGGGTGTGCTGCGGCTGGGCGCTCTGCTGGAGCAGTACGGCACCTACGAGATGAACGGCATTGCCTTCCAGGACCTCGATGAGATCTGGTGGCTGGAGACCATCGGCGGCCATCACTGGATTGCCCGCCGGGTGCCGGATGACAGCTATGTGGTGATGCCCAACCAGTTGGGCATCGACTGCTTCGACCTCGCAGATGCCTTCGGAGAACAGAAGGACTTTATGTGTTCTGTGGATATGCGGGAGTTCATTGCCGAAAATCATCTGGATCTTTCTCTGGACGGGATGCTGAATCCCCGGGACGCCTTCGGCAGTCATGACGATGCGGATCATGTATACAATACACCGAGAGCCTGGTATATGCTGCGGTATTTCAATCCCCACACCTGGGTCTGGGACGGCAATGAGGCGGATTTCACACCCCGCTCTGATGATCTGCCCTGGTGCATGGTGCCGGAGCGGAAGATCACCCCGGAGGATGTGAAGTATATCCTTTCCTCTCATTATCAGGGAACACCCTATGATCCCTATGCCGCCTATGGCGACGGCAGCATGCGGGGCGCGTATCGCTCCATCGGCATCAACCGGAACGATTTCATGGCGCTGATCCAGCTTCGTCCCTATGCGGCGCCGGCTTATCGGGCGGTGGAGTGGCTGGCCTTTGCCTCCAATGCCTTCAACACCATGGCGCCCTTCTATGCCAATGTCAGCGACACGCCGGTATATCTGAAAAATACCACGGGAGACGCGTCCACAGACAATTTCTACTGGAGCAGCCGGATGCTGGCGGCTATGGCAGATGCCTCCTACAGCAAGTCTCTGTTCCACATCGAGCGTTACCAGGAAACCGTGGGCGGCAAGGCCCATGCCCTGCTTCGGGAATATGACAAAAAGCTGTCTGCTGAGGATAATGCTGAGAAATCCGTTGTCCTCTGCGAAACGGCCAACGCGGCGATTGCCGAGATGCTGCAGCAGGAAACGCAGAAGACCCTGAATAAGGTCCTTTTTGAGCTGTCCGGCATGATGAAGAACTGCTACGCCCGGTCGGATGCCTGAAAGCAGAAGAAAACAGAAGCCTCCGGCCTGGGAAACGCCGGTTTAAAGCGTTTCCCAGGCCGAAAATGCTTAGCCCTGAGGCGCTGAAGCGTCCGCCGCATCCAGCCAGGTGCTGAGCTTCTGCGCATCCCGGTGGCCCTTGGTATACAGGGTTTTGATGACCTGCTGATCCTTCGTCAGGGTATCTAGGCCGTCAATGCTGTCCGGCGCCAGGAGCAGGACGCGGCCGTCCTTTTCGTATTCCTTACAGAGATCCAGCTCCCGGTTGTAGCGCTCGGCCCGCATCATCATGGCCTCTGCGGCCTTCGGATACCGATGCTTCAGCAGCCCGGCGAGCTTCACATCCTTCTCCGGATTCCGGTAAAAATCCCGGGGGCGGGTCAGGATCACCACCACCCGGTCGCAGCCGTCTGCCATGGCCCTCGCCACCGGAATGGGATCACTGATGCCGCCGTCATAGTAATACTTTCCCTTATAGGGATAGGGCTTGTTCAGGACCGGCACACAGCAGGAGGCCTTGATGATGTCATATTCGTCGAGGCGGATTTCCTCCGCTGCATCAAAGTATTCTGCCTCGCCGGTATCTGCATTGGTGGCTATGATCAGAAAGCGGGCCGGATTTTTTTGCATGGCTTCATAGTCCAGCGCCAGCTCGCCGTCATGGTTTCCCAGCGTAGAGTAGATGTAGTCCAGATCAATGTAATTGCCGTGACTTTTCAGAAAATTGCCGATACCCATGTAGCCGGTTTTAAACATGTATTCTGTATACGAGCGATAGCAGCGGCCGATCTGTCCGGCGAGGAAGGAGCTGATGTTGGCAGAACCGGCAGAGATGCCGATGCAGTAGTCAAAGTTCAGCTTCTTTTCTATACAATAATCAAAAATTCCCGCGCCGTAGGCGCCGCGGACACCGCCGCCCACATCGATGATTCCAAGCATATTCTGTCTCCTCCGTGATGTATAGAATATTGCGCCCCTTAAAGGCTATCCCCTGTTATAACCCCTTAAAGCCCAAAAAATCAAGTAAAAAGCCGGGCGTCCCGCAAGCATAGTCTGCGGGGCGCCCGGCGCCGTTTATTCTTTTGCTGTATTCTTTTCTACGGGTTCTTTTACAGGAAGAACGAGAAGAAGAAGGAGGCGATGATCAGTACGATACCGCCGCCCACACGGCTGGAAAGCTGTGCGTAGCTGATGAGATCCATACGCTTTGCGGCACCCAGTACGGCAATGTCGCCGGCGCCGCCGCGGTTGGCCATGCACAGGCCGGCGGTAACCGCAGAGTCGATGGGATAGAAGCCCACGAGCTTGCCGACAAGAGCACTTCCCAGGATAGCACCCAGAACGATTACGGCAGCAATGATCAGGTTTGCCGGGCTGCAGGCAGAAACGAGCTCGCCCAGGTCGAAGTCAAAGCCGAGACCCACCATGGTCATCAGAGCCACAACAGATACCATGAAGGACTGCATATTTCTGGCGGCTACGCGGATATTGGCGGGAATGATGCCCAGAGCGGCGATCACAACCACGAAGATAATGCTGTAGGCAAAGGTGTGAATCTGTGCACCGAAAACAGTGGGGAGCAATACCTTGCTGAAGAGACGGCCGACGGCATAAATGGCACCCATCAGGAGCAGTGTGCCGCTGTAGTCGGTCAGGCTTACTTTTACCTCGATATCCTCCTTGATCAGCTCTCCGTCCACCGGCATGATGTTTGTGCCGTCACCGGTGAGAGAGGGCTTCAGCTCGCCGAGACGGTTCAGCAGTGCACCGGCCAGGATACAGAAGAGATTCGCGATGGTCAGAATGATGATTGCAAAAGAGTAATAGTTGGCAGCCGGCTCTCCGCTGATCTGCTCGTAGATCTGAGAGAGAGGAACCGCACCGGCACCGTTGCCGCCGCCCATAACCGGCAGCACATACTTGATGATCATGTCAATGGGAGCCACACCGAACACCAGGCCGATCAGGACACCGAGCAGAGAAGCACCTGCCAGGCCGCCGAGAATGGCCGGAATGTAGCCGGCAAAGCTCCGGAGCAGGACCTTCCGGTCAAGAGAGAGAATGGAGCCCATGATCAGTGCAATGATGAAGACGCTCAGGATATTGACGTCTCCCTGCACCATGGTATCCACCAGCTCGAGATATCCCTCCGGGATCAGATTCAGCTGCTTCAGGAACGCACAGCCGAAGAATACCATCAGCAGACCGCCGCCGATATAGGTATTCCAGATCGGCAGGATCTTGCCGATTTTGTAGAGCAGAATGGAAAATGCCATTACAAAGGCAATGAAGGAAATGGCGTCATAGCCCAGTGTATCCGTATAGGCCACAGCCAGGATAACAACAGCACACAGCAGATAGAGCCACCAGGGCAGGCCGCCCAGTACCTTCATTTCCTCCAGAAAGCTTTTTTGTTTCTTTTTTTCACTCATGTTTTCTCCTTCCTATAAAAAAACACTCTTCTTAAATTGTGCTCAATGAGCCAAGTTCATTATAAAAGAGCGCTTATTATAGGAGAAATTTCATTTCATGAATGAATTCGATAGCTTTTTCTTATGGGATTGCATGGCATTTTTGGCTATATCCAATAATGCCTGTTCTATCTCGCCGATATAGCAGCCCTCCCGGTACAGGGCCATCAGGGGCCACTGAACGGGAATGTCGGAAAGATGATATAATTCTGCCGTTATATTGTCCTCCATCAGCTCCAGGGTGATTTCCGGAATCACGGCGATCCCCAGTCCCTGGGAAGCCAGGCGATAGGAGAGAATATTGCTGTGGGATTCGAAGAAGATGTTCGGCTTGATTTCCGCATTGGCATACAGAACATCCACACTGGCGCGGAGCGCATGGCCCTTTTTCAGGGTGATGAGCGGCAGCCCGGCGGTTTCCTTCCAATCAATAATGTGTTTTTCCGGATCCGGAATGCAAGAGTCCGGCAGGTATCCTTTGGCAGCCACCAGAATCAGCTCTTCCTCCGCGATCTGTACCTGGACAACGTCCTTGATGGGGGTCCAGTAGGGAAGAAAGACGAAGTCGATGTTGCCGGCCTTCAAATCCGCAATCAACTGGCTTCCCGGTCCGTTGGATACCTCCACATCAACGTTCGGGTAGCGCTCCTTCAGAGGCTTCAGAAGCAGCGGCAGCATATAGATGATGCGTTCACTGGGAAAACCGATCCGCAGCCGTCCGGCCATATGATGGGTGATGTCCCGGAGCTCCCGCTTCATGTTTTCCATCTGCTCCAGAATGACCTTTGCACGCTTCAGATATTGCTCACCGGCATAGGTCAGCTTCAGCGGCGAGGACGAGCGGTCAAAAAGCAGCACGCCCAGATCTTCCTCTACCTTGCTGATATAGTTGCTCAGTGCCGGCTGACTGATAAAAAGCGCTGCCGCAGCCTTGGTAAAGCTTCTGCATTCCGCTACCTGATTTACATAGGTGAATTGTCGCAGTTCCATGTCTTTGACTCCGTTTCCTGCTGTTTCGATGCAACAGCTGCTATTGTACACAATGCCGCCGGACTTGTCATGATTTGATCCGCATCAATTCATATTTTGTTTACAGACTGTTCACGGAATCCTTACAACGGGGCGATATAGTAAAGCCTGTAATCGGGAGAATGGAGGTTTTGCTTATGGTACTGTTTATATTGAAGGTTATGTTTTTTCTTTCGGTTTTCTTCGTAGCAGGCGTATACATGGAGAGCAATTTTGACGATTGTCCATATAATAAAAAGAAGCGTTCGGCGGATTCTCTGAAGGAGGACACAGCAGCAGAGCAGGAGCAGAGTCCTGTGGTATTTCCCATGCAGTCCTAGGGAAATGTCGGCGGCGCCGGCTGCCGGACCTCGCAAAAGAAAGTGATATGATCAGCTCACGGGAGATACTCCCGGGAGCTTTTTTGATCTTTGCGCGCGTCACAATGTCATCTTAAGTATGGGAGAGTATTTTGGTACCGCGCTGAATTGTGCCGGGATGGACTTGCGGCATCTCAAAGCAATATGAGACGGCGAATTGATACACATAGCCTGATTTGAGTCTGCCAGGCAGAGGCATTCTACTTGGTTTGGGTTTTAGTGGAATATGTAGATACAGAAGAGGAGTGTTGGTGTTTTAATTTCTTGCACATTCTCATATCGTTATGAGAGGTCCCGGAAACAAGTAGAAAGGACAGAAAAAGATGTTGAAAATCTTCGTGCATAGTGTGCAAAAATATTTTATAATGAAGGCAGTCAATTTCATTCGCCGATTTCCGGCGCTTTTCATATACAGAGGAATTTCATATGCAGCATACCGGCATCTATTGCATTCTGTTTCTGCTGACCATAGCAGCCTTCTTTCTCGGCTTCACCAATCTCTCAAGGCATAAAAATCCTGCAGACTGGCTTCGCATAGAAGCACAGCTGACGAGCATCATTCGCCTGCCGGCGGAGCGCAGCTATGACAACATCTGTTATCAGGGCATCTACCAGGGCGGAACAGATACCCGCAGCTATCAGTTTTATTCTGCACCTGTGACGGATTTTGCATCGCTGAAGCTCTCCGAAAGCTTCTGTGTGAATCCGGAAAATGAAGAGGACTATCATCCAACCTACACCTGCTATGACCAGGGAAAGGGCTTTCTGCTTTTGTGTGTGCCTGTCCTGGGCTTCTGTGCACTGCATGATGCTGACAACCAAAAGGCAGCATGACGATTCGGCACAGCGTGTGAAGTGAGGATAGAAAATATGGCGGAAAACGAAAAAAATGCGCTTCCGGAGTCTGCGGAGGATCGAAGAAGCCGACTGCAGCTGCGCGAGCGGCTGAAAAAGGTAGCGGCAGACCAGAAGGAAAAAAACGGACTGTATACCGTTATTGTGAAGGATGCTGAAATCAATGACGAAACACTGCAGGCCTTCCGCAATGATTTTGAACCGCTGGGACTGACCCTGAAGCTCATTCCGCGGGAAAATAACCGATACGATCTTCAGCTGATCTACAATCCCAGTCAGCTGAAGGCGCTTCTGCAGAAAAGCGGCGGACGTCGGCAGGAGTATTTTGAGACTGGCTTTACGGTGGGAGAGATCTTTGACCTGATGGCCGCCGGGGTCCCCCGGGAGGAGCTGTATCAGGCAACCCGCATGAGCCGGGCCACCTTTCATCGGAGAGTGGCCTTTTATCGGGAACACGGCAATTTGAATCAGGCATTTCATTAACAGCGAAGTCTGCAGCAGACAAACGGTATAGAAGCGGCAGCGCTTCAGCAAAGGAGAAGATTATGGGCAGAGCAGGAAGCGGCAGTCACTCCGGCGGGGGTGGCAGCTTTGGCGGAGGACATCACTCCGGCGGCAGTGTCAGCGGCGGCCACCGTGTAGGCGGGGGCGGAGGAGGCGGTCATCGCGCCGGTTCCGGCGGGGGCGGTTTTCACTCCGGCGGAGGCAGCGGTCTTGGCGGTGGCTTTCGTCCCGGTGGCGGAGGCTTCGGCGGAGGCATGAGAGGCCCCGGTTTCGGCGGACCGCCCGGCGGCGGTTTCCATCCCCATCCGGGTCCCGGCTTCGGCGGCCCCGGGCCCGGCTTTCCGCCTCCCGGACCGCGGCCGCCAAGACGAAACAACGGCTGCAGCACAGGCTGCGGAACCGGCTGCTTCACCTCGATACTGACCGTATTCCTGGTGATGTTTGTGGTCTGCTTTCTCTTTGGCATCCTAAGCGGCGGCTGCGGCAGAGGCGACTACGATACCGGCAGCACAGTGGCCAGCACCATCGTCCGCACGAAGCTGAGCGATTCCCACAGCTATGACAGCAATGATGTGGCCGATGACCTGGGCTGGTTCGATTCAGTATCGGATACAGAAAGCAGGCTGAAGGACTTCTATGATGCCACCGGTGTGCAGCCCTATGTTTATCTCCGGGCCTATGACAGCACACTGACAAGTGATGAAGATAAGGAAGCTTGGGCGAAAAACTTCTACGATACCACACTGCAGGACGAGGACGGCTTCCTCTTTGTTTACTTTGCAGAGGAGGACCAGGATGAGGATGTCGGCTATATGGCCTACGTGGCCGGCAGCCGCGCCCAATCCGTTATGGATTCCGAGGCAGTGGATATCTTCTGGAGCTACATTGATCGCTACTGGCCCACAGACAAGTCCACAGATGATGTGATTTATCTGAGCTTCACCGACACAGCGGACGCCATCATGCATGTGAGCACCACAGAAGCAGATCTCTCGAAATACCGACTTCTGGCCGTCATCGTGGTTGGCGGCGGCGCCGTCATTTTCCTGATCATCAGGGAGAAGAACCGACGGGCACATGAGAAGGCGAAGGAGACAGAGAGCATTCTGAATACACCGCTCGAACAGGCGGCACAGCAGAAGAGCACCGCGCAGACAGAAGAGAAGAAAGAAACGAGCTCGGTCGATGATCTCATCGATCACTACAATAAAACCTGACAGACGTTCAGCACAGGGAAAACCCGGAAAGGAAAGAAAATGGGCGTATTCGGAAGAATCAATCAGATTTTAAAGGCAAATGTCAACGAGCTTCTGGACAAGGCGGAGGATCCCGCGAAGATGATCGATCAGACGCTGCGGGATCTTCGCACGGATCTTGCCGAGGTAAAGAAGGAAACCGCCGGTGTGATCGCCGATGAGAAGGCCGCTGAGCGGAAGCTCACAGAGTGCAAGGAAAATATCGTTAAAGCCGAGACCGCCGCGAAGAACGCGCTGCTGGAGGGTAATGAAGGCGACGCGAAAAAGATTCTTGTGCGGAAGAACGAGCTCAGCAGCGCACTGGAGGGACTGGAGACAGCGTATCAGCAGGCCCATGAGAATTCCGAGAAAATGCGGAAGGCCCATGACAAGCTGGTGGCAGATATCGAAGCGCTGGAAAACCGCAAGGACAGCATCAAGGCGAAAATGGCAGTGGCGAAGACTCAGGAGCGCATCAATCAGATGACCGCATCAGACCGGGCCGCAGGATCCCTGGAGGCCTTTGATCGCTGGGAGGCCAAGGCCAACAAGCGTCTGGACAGTGCCCAGGCCGCCGAGGAGCTGAACAAGGGAAGCGACACCGAGTCATTGGTCGACAAGTATGCCAAGGGAAGCAATGCCGCCGTTGAGGATGAGCTGAGCAAACTGAAGGCTGAGCTCGGACTGAATTAAGGGATGCTGTTTATGCGGTTAAACTATGATTTAACCGCATACTATAAAGCAGACAAATGCTGTCATCTTCTGCTTTGACAGGCACATAGCAAAAGGCCGCTGCGCACATGCAGCGGCCTTTTTGTTTGCTGTTTTGTTTTAATCTCTGCGGCGTCTTCCGCCAAAAAGGATCACCAGCCGCAGGAGCTGCAATATGGAGCTTGCTGCAGCTGCCACATAGGTTAATGCTGCAGCATGCAGTACCTTGCGGGTGCCGCTGACCTCATCACCGGCCAGAATGCCTTCCGCATCCAGAAGCCGCACTGCCCGCGCCGACGCATCCAGTTCCACCGGCAGCGTCACCAGCTGGAACAAAACCGCCAGGGAAAACATGATGATGCCGATTTCCACCAGCGGCGATCCCAGACCGCTGATGATCAAGCCTGCCAGAATCAGCGGCCAGGACAGCCGGGAGCCGATGTTTGCGATCGGCACCAGATTGCCGCGAATCCGCAGCGGCACATAGCCTACATTATCCTGAATGGCATGTCCGCATTCATGGGCGGCTACACCGATGGCTGCCACGGAGCTCACATTAAACACATCATCCGACAGATTTACCGTTTTGGTGCGAGGATCGTAATGATCCGTCAGAGAACCGCCGACCCGCTGCACACGAACATCATAAATGCCCTGGGAATGCAACAATTGCTGGGCTGCCTCGGCGCCGGTCATGCCGGTTCTGCTGCGTATCCCGGAATACTTCGAAAAAGCCGAGTTCACACGCCACTGCGCCCACAGGGTGATGATCAGGCCGATCAGCACCAATATCATCGTGGGATCCAGGCCATATCCGTATCCATAGCCATACATTCCGTACATATTTAATCTCCTTCCCTTACTCGCCAGAGGCCTCCGGCCTCCGATATACTCTTATGGTCTTATTTTAATGGCAGTATAGCAGAAAACTGTGTTCTTTTGATGACGAAGTGTCATCCGACAGCCCGATATTGCGTATTTGAAAACCCCAGAGGCATCGTCGCCCCCGGGGTTTATCTTCATCAATTACTGTGCCTTGGATTCCTCTGTGGAGGACGCTGCGCTGTCTTTCTTCTCTCCCGGCTTTCCGTCCGGCTTGTCTCCGGGCTTGTGATCCTCACCATCCGGCTTTTCCGGTGCATCCTCCGGCTTATGGTCGGCATCGCCCTCCGGCTTCTCCGGGGCATCTGCCGGTTTTTCACCGTTTTGTCCTTCAGGGGCCTTGCCATCCTTTGCCGGTCCGCCCTTACCCTCGCCGTCCTGCGGCGGCATCTCCGGCTGGCCGTTCTGATGGCTCTCATAGGTCACGGTTTCAATGGCCTCGCCGGTGGATTCGGTTCCCTCAGTGTATTCCTTGCCGTCTACGGTCAGCTTATAGCCGTTCAGATTGATGGCATTCTTGCCGCAGCTCAGGCTGCTGATCTCGGTATCTCCGGTCAGTGTCCAGGTCGCATCATCGCTGAGTGAAACGAAAACCTTGCCGGCATTGTCGATCTTTCCGTCAAAGGAGGAGCTGCCGGTCAGATACAGATTCAGGTTGGAATTGGCATCTACCGTGATCGTACCCTCGAGAGACTGGTCCTCAGCGTTCATCGTCACCTGACCGCCGTTTTCGCCTTCATTACCCCAGCCCTCGGACTGGATCCGCAGCAGATCGTCGGTGGCGTAATTCATTGTCACGTTCTTCAGGTTGATCTCAGCCACGGTATTCGTCACAAAGAACATGCCCGCATTCTTTGAGGTCAGCGTACCGCCGTTCATGGTGAAGCTGCTCTTGCCGGATTCCGCATCACCGGACATGGACTGGTACAGCATCACGGCCTGCAGCAGATCCGTCTTGTCGCTGTTCTGCACCGTATTGTCGCCGGTTACCTCGCAGTCGTTGAGGGTTACGGAATTCTTACCCTCCACCACAACGGCCTGGGCCACATTGGCGGTGAGCTTCGCGTTATTTGCGGTAATGTCGGCGGTGGAATAGATCGCGGGGGAGCCGGAGCCGTTGGTTTCGTAAGTACCGCCGTTGACCGTCAGGGTGCCGCCGCCCCGGTCACTGCGGATGGCTGCGCTGGAGCCGCCCTGGGTGGTCACGGTCAGGTTTTCCGCGTTCAATGTACCGCCGCCGGTCACCATGACACCGCCGGAATTGTGCTCCGAGGTAGTGATGGTGGAGTCGCTGATATTGACAGTGCTGCCCTCACCATAGGAAAATACTGCATTGCCGTAGGCTGCCTGTGTGTCAATTTTTGAATTCGTAATATCCAATGTGCCGCCGTTCTGGGCCATCACCGCGGCGTTGGTGCCGTAGAAATCGGCCTCGTCGCCCTCATCGCTGTCACCGGTCTTGGAGACAGAGATATTGTCATAAGATGCTTCTGTGCCGTCGGCATCGATGGCATGGGCGCCGGCCTCCTCTGCGGTATAGCTGTCTCCTGTGCCTCGTTCCTCTGTATTCTCCGCCTTTTCCGTTTCTGTCGCTGCCGTGCTTTCAGCTGCAGTTGTTGTCGCTGTGCTGTTGCTGCTTCCGCAGGCTGTCAGGGAAAGGGATAATGCAGCCAGCATTGCTGCGGTCATATGCTTTCTCATAAAGATAACCTCCTCAGTTGTAATCTGTCATGCTTAAGATGCAGTCAGTGTATCGGGCAACTGTGAAAAAAATATGAGAAACTTGCGAAGAATATGTGAAATGCCATGCGCAGGAAAAGGCGCTGCTACAGATAGATTCCGATAGAACGCCTGCTTTCAAAGAAGGCACAATAGGCACGGTAGGTTTCGTAGGCATCTGCCTTGCTGGTCAGTTCATACGGCGCGTGCATGCTAAGCAGCGCCGGCCCGCAGTCGACGCAGCTCATGCCATATTGCGCAGCAAACGGCGCTATGGTTCCGCCGCCGCCAAGATCGATTTTGCCCATTTCGCCCATCTGCCAGCAAATGCCCGCGTCGTCAAACGTGTCTCGCAGCGCGGCTAAAAACTCGGCTCCCGCCGCATTGCTGCCCTTTTTTCCATTCTGGCCGGTGTATTTGATGAGTACCGGACCATGACCGAGGCGTGCTGAATTGTCTGCTTCAAAGGCGGATGGGTAATTGCTGTCAAAACCGGCAATCACATCGGCGGAGATGAACGCGGAATGCTCGAGCGCCTGTCGCAGGATGGACTCACTGCAGCCATCCAGACGAGAAAGCAGCTGCGCCGCGAAGTTTTCAAGCATTCGGGTGTTCATGCCCGTAGCGCCCACGCTTCCGACCTCCTCCTTGTCGGCGAAGATCACCAAACTTGTATAGACAGGACTTGCTGTCTGCAGCAGTGCCTGCAGTGCGCCATAGGCACAAATTTTATCGTCCTGCCCGTAGGCGGAAATGAGACTGCCGTCAAAGCCAACGTCCCGGGCCTGCCCGGCCGGAACAAACGTCAGCTCCGCTGTCGCGAGCTCTCGTGGCGTGAGCCGGTAGCGCTCTTTCAAAAGTGTGAGCAGCTGCGCTTCAAAGCCGGAGCCAGCCAGCGCGTTTAAGTCCTCGCCGGAAATGCCATCGCCCATCGGCTTTTTGACCTGCTCAGAGGAGAGATGCTTCGGAAGATCGGAAATATAGAAAACGGGTTCGTCCGGAGCTTCGCCAAGAGAAAAATCAAGCGCTTCGCCGCCCGCGCGAATGGCGCGTCCGTGCAGCGCCAGAGGCTGCGTGACCCATTGATATTTCTTGATACCGCCATAATAGTGCGTCCGGAAGCGGACAAGATCACCATCCGAGCTGACAGGGTTTGGCCGCACGTCGAGCCGGGGAGAATCGATGTGCGCGCAGATAATGCGAAGGCCCTCGGAAATGGGCCGCGTGCCGACCGTCAACATGGCTATGGCCTTGTTCTGCTTGCAGGAAAAAAGCTTCGCGCCCGCTGAAGGCGGTTCCCGGTTTTCATCGCCTGCATCCGCAAAACCGTTTTCTATCGCAATCGCTCGGATATGACGTACCGCGTCGCGCTCCGTTTTGCAGCGGTTCAGAAACGCTTTGTAACCCTCCGCATAGGAGAAAATTTCTTCCCTCCTGGAGGCATTTTCCCAAACAGAAGGGTAAATTGCCTGATATTCCACGAATAAATCCTTTCTTTTACCAAGGCTTATTTAATTCCAGCTCGACCTCGAAGCAGTATTTGCTCGCCTCGTAGGTGAGAATCATGTATTCGATCAGCTCGTCTTCTGCACTAAAGGCCTGCCGTTCAATCTGAAGAACCGGCGAGCCCTCCGGAAGCCCAAGACTTTCCGCGGCGCTTTTTGACGCGCCGGCAGCGCGGATGATCTGGCGGCCGCGGCCGAGGGCAACGCCGAGCTTCTGCTGATAGACTTGATATACTGTGAGCTGCTCCAGCTCCTTGCGATCAAAATAGCCCTGATATTTTCCCGGCAGATACATGTCTGCGTTCGCAGTCGGTACGCCGTCTACGATGACGTTTCGGCGGATGAAGACACAGGTCTCTCCTAGCTGTTGGCGAATATCCTGTGCGATCCAGGCTGGCGTTTTGATATGCTCAAGCACAGGTACAGTGACCTCGCGGTCCATCTGCATCTGCGAGAGCATGTTGCTGATGCCCGTGAGGTCCTTCAGAGGGTCAACAAGCATTGTACGGCGCACAAACGTTCCCTTTCCCTGCCGGATATCGACCAGTCCCTCGTCAGCGAGCTGCTGCACGGCGGTACGAATGGTTCTGAGACTCACGCCGAAGCGCTCGGCCAGCTGCATGTGCGTACCGATGCAGCCGTTTTCTCCGTACTTCTTTGCAAGAATTTCCTTGCGAAGCTCGTTTGTAACCTGCACATGCAAAGGGGTTACCACATTCTTGTCCACCATGCGCGAATTCTCCGTTCCTAAATTTCTTTTTATTCTACCAAATTCTATCAAATTCTGACAGAAGCGTCAATTTGAGCGGACCCGTCTATATGGGACGTTTATATGGGCAGCTCCTGCCGGAGCGCAGACAAAAACGCCGAAATCTGTTCATGCTTTACAACGTACGGCGGCTTCAGGAAAAGAGCGTTCTCCTGGCAGCCGGGAAGGAAGCCCCTCTGTATTAACGCGCGGTGAACGCGTTCGCAGGCAGCCGCGTCCTGCAGTACGATCGACGCGGCAAGGCCGCAGCTTCGGCAGGCAAGTACCTGCTCGCTTTCCTCCAACGCCGCGAGTCCATCCCGGAGTGTCCGGCTCACAGAGCGGACATGCGCAAGAAGTCCATCCTCCAGCTGCCGGAAGACTTCACAGGCAGCCGCGCAGGCTACTGCGTCGTCGCCGGAGCCTCCGGCAAAGCCGTGCAGATATTCTTTTGCAGGCTGCCTTCGCGAAAGGATCGCCGCAATGTGCATGCCGTTTCCAAGCGCCTTTCCAAGCAGCAAAATATCGGGCTCAAGCCCCTCCTGTTGGTAGCGGAACAGGCTTCCTGTGCGGCCCATACCGCTTTGAATCTCGTCAACAATGAAGAGCATCCCGCGCGCTCTTGCCCAGTCCTGCAGTTTTTTCAGATACCCCTCCGGCGGTACGATGACGCCGCCGCCCTGATAGGGCTCAACAATCACGGCGCACGCATCCTGCGCGGAGGCGGTCTCATAGATTCGGGAGGCCATCTCCAGACACGAAAAGCCGCAGCCGTCCGCGCGCTTCATCGGGCAGGAAAGACAGTTGGGATAGGGAAGAAATACGACCCCCGGCGCCAGCGCGCCATAGCCCGCTTTTCTCTGGGGCTTTCCGGACATGGAGGAAGAAAGATAGGTCCGTCCGTGAATGCTGTTCCAGAAGCTAAGAATCTCACTGCGTCCGGTAAGCTTCTGCGCCAGCCGGACGGCGCACTCTACTGCTTCCGAGCCGGAGGAGGTCAGATGGATGGCTGCAAACGCGCCGCCTGTCGTCCGATCAAGAAAGGAAATCAGACGTTCCTTGACCGAAACGCACGTATTTTTGGGTGCAGTGATGGCACGCAGCGCATCGGTGACGGCGCGGGTGAACGCCTCATTACCCTGCCCGAGCACAACGCGCATCTCGTTGAGATCGACAAACTCACGCCCATCAGCGGTAAAATACGATGCACCGCTTGCGCGGACAAAAGGCGGAAGGGAATCGGACGGGTGCAGGGGCGCAAGAAGATCCGCTGCTCCCGTTCGGCGATTATCGTTGTTCATCGCTCCTCCTCCGGCTTCCACATAACAAAGCCGTGTACAAAGTCACAAATCTCATTGACCATTGCGTTCAGAATTTTTTCTCCCTTTTCCTTGGTCGCAAGCGTGCTGTTGCCGTTTGTACCGCATGCTGTGCTCATGCGGCATGGGACATCTACGATCTTACGACCATTGACGACTGAGCCCGGCCAGGGCTCGGTATATTCCTCTACCGCCTTGTCCATGTGCACAAGATCCTCGCGGATGTAGAGAAGCGTTGAGGTTTCCGCTTCATCACCGTGACCGCCGCGCGGCTGCGAGCAGATATCCATCTCTACATCCTTGGCAAGCTGCGTGATATCTGTCACGGCAACCTTCACGCCAAGCTCATTATTCATATCGCGTGCCATCAGACACAGGGACGGATGCGTCGATACGCCGCCGTCGATGATCAGAAACTTCTTCACGCCGAAGCGGACGTAGCATTCCAAAATGTCACGGACGTAGCTTGTAAAGTGCCGGTGGCTGACGCTGACCGAGCCTTTCCAGTGGATAAAGGCCGGGAAGTAGGCATACGGAAGTGTCGGAAGCGTCAGGACATCTTCTCGCGCAGTCACGGCATTTGCTACCCAGTCAGTCACAAAATAATCGGTTCCCATTGGCAAATGATTGCCGTGTTCCTTTGCACCGCCGCCGATGGGAAGAACAACGACACTTCTTTCGGTAATGAGCGAACAAAGCTGCTCATAGCTAAGTTCTTTGATAAAGTATCCCATGTTAAATCCCTCCTGCAATATGGCACGAGACAAAGTGTCCTGGTGCAAGCTCGCGCAGCTCGGGATCCTGCTCAAAGCAGGTCTTTGCTGCGTACGGGCAGCGCGGGGCAAAACGGCAGCCGGGCTTCGGATCGATGGGTGAGGAGATCTCGCCGCGCAGAATACTGCGCTTTGACGGGTTGTCGATGTCGATGCGCGGAATGGCGGAAAGAAGTGCCTTGGTATAAGGGTGCAGCTGATTGTTGAAAAGCTCCCGCGTTTCGCATTTTTCCACGAGCTTTCCGAGATACATGACGCCGATGTGATCAGAGATGTGCTTGACGACAGAAAGGTCATGCGTGATGAACATATAAGTAAGCTTTTTCTCCTCCTGCAAATCCATCATCAGATTCAAAATCTGGGCCTGAATGGAAACGTCCAGCGCGGAAACGGGCTCGTCGCAGACGATGAAGCGCGGCTCAAGCGCTAAGGCGCGGGCAATGCCGATTCTCTGGCGACGTCCGCCGTCGAGCTCGTGGGGATAGGATCCGGCAAGACGCTGCGCAAGGCCGACTGTGTCCATGAGTGAGTAGACCTGCCGCTCTAGGTCTGTTAGTTTGTCTGGGTTATTGCGAAGCGGCTCGGCAATCGCATCAAAGACACTCATGCGGGGGTTGAGACTTGAAAACGGATCCTGAAAAATCATTTGGACGTCCCGGTTGTAGGCTTTGAATTCCTTCTTTTTCAGATGTGTTACGTCTCTGCCGTCAAAAAGAATCTGACCGGCCGTCGGGTCGTGCAGCTGAACGATGGCGCGTCCCATAGTGGACTTGCCGCAGCCGGACTCACCGACAATGCCGAGCGTACAGCCCTTGTCAACGGTGAAGGACACATCGTCCACCGCGTGAAGTGTTCCGCGCGCTGTTTTGAAATATTTTTTTAAGTTCTTTACCTCTAACAGCGCACTCATTGTTCTCCTCCCTCCACATTGTGACAACGCACAGTATGCGTGCCGTTAATCGTCCTGAGCTTCGGACATTCTGTTTTGCAGCGCTCGGTTGCGAGAGCGCAGCGGTTTTCAAACGGGCAGCCGACCGGAAGATCGGTCGGGTCGGGCACCATGCCGGGAATCGGTTTTAGCCGCGGCACCTCGGTATTGAGATCCGGCAGCGAATCGAACAGACCTTGCGTATACGGATGCGCCGGATTCTTATAAACGTCCCGCAGCGTGCCGTATTCCATGATCATGCCGCAGTACATGATTGCGACCTTGTCACACATTTCGGCCACAACACCCAGATCGTGCGTAATGAGAATGGTCGAGGTGTTGAGCTCGGCCTTGAGCTTTCGCATAAGTTCGAGCACCTGCGCCTGAATCGTTACGTCGAGCGCCGTTGTGGGCTCGTCGGCGATGAGAAGCTCGGGACTGCAGGCCAGCGCAATGGCGATAACCACGCGCTGCTTCATGCCGCCGGAAAACTGGTGTGCATACTCTCCGCTTCTCTCGGCCGGAATGCCGACAAGCTCAAGCATGTCGCCCGCACGCTTTGCGGCCTCGTCCTTGCTGCACTTATCGTGGAGCCGGATGACCTCCGCAATCTGTTCGCCGACGGTGAGCGCAGGGTTGAGGCTCGTCATCGGATCCTGAAAGATCATCGAGATGCATTTTCCACGGATATCGCGTATGGCTGCGTCGCCGATCTCCAGAAGGGAAATACCATTGAACAGGATGCTGCCGTTCAGAATTTTCCCCTGCGGCGTGGGAAGCAGGCGCAAAATGCCGAGCGCGGTGCTCGTTTTTCCTGCGCCGGTTTCACCGACGAGACCGAGGCACTCGCCCTTTTCCAGCGTCAAATCAAGCCCGTTGACCGCATGCACATCCGCGTCGTCCGTTTTATAATCGATACATAAATCCTTGATTTCCAATAAGCTCATATCCGGCACCTCTCAGTTTTTCATACGCGGATCGAGCGCGTCGCGCAGACCGTCGCCGACCATATTCAGCGCAAGCACAACCAGCACAATCGCGATTCCGGGGAATGTAACAAGGTACGGGTAATTCCGCATATCACCTCTGGCAGCGGCCAGCATGGAGCCCCATTCCGGCATCGGCGCTTCCACGCCGAGTCCCAAAAAGCTCAAACCCGACGCGTTCAGAATCGCAAGACCGAGACCGAGCGTCGTCTGCACAATGACGGGGGCAAGAATATTCGGAAGAATGTGACGCAGAATCATTCTCGCGTCCGAGCAGCCACAGATGCGCGCTGCCTCAATATACTCTTGATCGCGAATCGAGAGAATGGACGCGCGTACGATTCGGGCATACGACGGAATGGAGGCAATACCGATAGCGAGGATGAGGTTAAATACTCCCGTGCCGAGAACAGCTGCGATGACGATGGCCAGCAGAACACTCGGAACCGCAAGCATCACGTCCATGAAGCGCATGATGATCGTGTCAGCCTTTCCGCCGTAGAAGCCTGCAAGACAGCCGAGCAGCGTACCAATCAGCAGTGAAATACCGACGGAGGAAAATCCGATGAGCAGGGAAATGCGCGTGCCGTAGATGATGCGGCTCAACATGTCACGGCCGAGGTTATCCGTACCGAGCGGGTGCTCGACACAGGGAGCCAGGTACATGCTGCTCAAGTCCTGCGCGGCATAATCATAAGGTGCGAGCTGGTTTGCAAAAATTGCAATCAGGATAAAAGCGATGATGACGACCATGCCGATGACGGAAAGCTTATTTTTGAGAAAGCGATGCATCGCGCCAAATTTTTTCTGCTGTTTTTTCTGTTTACGCACGCTTCTTCACATCCTTTCTGCGATAGACCGAGGAAATTCTCGGATCGATGAAGCCGTAGACGATATCGACCAGAAGATTGATAACGCCGTAGACGACAGCAATGAAGATAACGCCGCCCTGTACGATGGGGATATTCTTGAGCGAGCACGCGTCCACCAGCATTTTGCCCATGCCGGGGATGGCGAAAATCGTCTCAATGACGAACACGCCGCTCAGCTGACGGCCAAACTGAAGACCCATCAGCGTAACAACCGGGATGAGCGCATTTCGAAGCGCATGTTTCATGATGATGGTGCTTTCTTTAAGACCCTTTGCCCGTGCGGTACGGATATAGTCCTGTCGAATGACCTCCAGCATATTTGAACGCGTCGTGCGCATGATGCCTGCGATACAGCCCGTTCCGTTTGCAAGAATCGGAAGGATCATGTACTTGACGCCGTACCAGCCGGAGGCCGGCAGCAGGCGCCATTTGAGCGAGAACTGAATGATCAGAATCAACGCAAACCAGAAGCCCGGCATGGCGAGGAAGATAAGTGCGAAAACGCTCGAAACATCATCGATCAGCTTATACTGATGTACCGCCGAGATAATCCCCAATGGGATTCCTATGCAGCCGGCCAGAATTGTACTCAAAACCGCAAGCTCCAGCGTGATGGGAAAGCGGTCTTTGATCTCGTCGACGACCGGGTGGCGATTCACATAGGACACGCCAAAGTCAAATTTTGTGACAATGCCCTTGATATAGTCGTAAAACTGGACGAAGAGCGGATCATTCAGCCCCATTTCCTCCCGCATTTCCTGCACGGCCTCTTCGGTCGCCATATCGCCGAGCACAGTTCGGATGGGATCTGTGGGGGACAGGCGCAGGATGATAAAGACGATGAGCACCACGCCCAGTACCACCGGCAGCAGCATCAGAAGGCGTTTTCCTATAAATTTAGCCATATGCCATATCCTTTCCTTCTTTTAGAAATGCGGGGAGAGCCGGAGCTCTCTCCGCATGGAGCGTTGCATCGAGTTTTAATTTGCAAAGGTAATGCCGGCGAAGTCTGCACTCTGCGAGGGCAGAACGACAAAGTTGGAAATGTCCTTATTAACCGAGTAGCAGGACATACCGACATAAAGGCCAACCGTCACGCACTCGTCGGCAAGCAGCTTCTGCAGATCCTCGCAGGCCTGCATACGCTTTTCAGAGTCTGTTTCCGTGTTAATGGTCTCGATGAGCGCATCGACTTCATCGTTGGCGTAGAACGAACGGTTGTCGCCCTTACCGATGTAGGCAGAGTTGAAGGCAGCGAAGGCTTCGGTTGCGTCAGCGGAAGGAACGGTCCAGCCGCCGATGTACATCTGCTGCTTGCCGTTGACAACGGCATCGAGCCAGTTGGAGAAGTCCGTAACATTCAGTGTGACCTCAATGCCGATTTCCTTGAGGTAGGCCTGAATCATTTCCGCAATGGACTGACTTCCGTTGGAGATGAGCGTGCATGAGAAGCCATCGGGGTATCCGGCCTCGGCCAGAAGCGCCTTTGCCTTTTCGACGTTATAGCCCTTGTATTCGCTTTCTGCGTCATAGTAGCCCCAGACCCCGGGCGCAAGGAAGGAGCCGGGAACCTCGGAGTAGCCGAACTGCGAGGCTCTGTTGATCGCGTCTGCGTCGATGGCAAGTGAGATGGCCTGACGTACCTTGACGTTGTTGAACGGCTCAATGCTGCAATTGAACGAAAGGTACTGCGTGCCGAGCGTATAGGCGACCTGAAGGTTTACATCGGGATTGCTTTCGGCATTGGAAGCATCAGAGACAACGATATGCGCGATGTCCACGCCGCCGGATTCTGCTTCGATGGCACGCGTAGAGGACTCGGCGATGTAGCGGAGGACGAGCTTGTCGAAGTTGATTTCGCCGCCCCACCAGCTCTTGTTGGCGGTAAAGCCCAGATGGTCGCCGGTTGCCCACTCGTCAAACTGAAACGCGCCGGTGCCGACGGGGTGGCTGGCGTAGCCCTCTGGGTCAGTCTCCATAGCGGACTTGCTGACGATAGCGGCAAGGTCAAGCGCGCAGACATTCAAAAATGCAGGATAAGGCTCGGTGAGTGCGATGACAACAGTGTGGTCGTCCTCCGCTACACTGTTGTCCATGTCGACGGGGCCGATGACGCTCTTGCTGGCCTCGTTGGCAGAGCTAAGGCCGAATGTGTACAGCACGTCCTCCGCGGTGAAGGGAGAACCGTCATGAAAGGTAACGCCTTCGCGCAGCTTGAAGCGGTAGTGCGTGTCATCAATCTGCTCCCACTCGGTGGCAAGACCCGGAAGAAGGTTCATATCCGCATCGGTTGAAAGAAGCGCGTCGTAGATCTGATGGGTAATGTAGCTTGTGCCCGTGTCATTGGAAGCATAGGGCAAAAGGCTCTTGGGCTCGCGGCTGATCGCGACGGTCAGTGTATCACGGTGGGCAGAGCCGTCAGATGCGTTCTGGGAACCAGCGGGCTGGGTCTGTGGGCTGGTCGCTGAACATGCTGCCAGAGACAGCAGCATCACAAATGCCAGCAAATAGCAAGCTAGTTTTTTCATGTGGGTCTTCCTCCTCATTTAGATTCATATTGTGAAGCCGTCCACTCAGAGCGGATGTGCCTTCAGCCATGCCATTGCATCTTCGAACCAGGTGGTTTTCTCCAACGAGTGGTCGCCGCCCTCGTAAACAATGAGCTTATGCTCTTTCCCGGCGGCCGTGAACGCGCGATCCATGGCAAATGCCTGTCCCGGCGTTACGCGCCAGTCGTTGGTGCCCTGCTCAATGAGAACCGGACAGAGGATTTTGTCTGCCCAGCAGATAGCTGAGCGTTTGACATATTCCTCGTAGAGCTCCACAGGAGAGCCGCCGATGAGCTCATTGCAGTCCTGCTTCATGTCAAACTCTGTTCCGTCAAAGCGGTAATACATCGTAAAGCAGTCGGCAAGACCTGCGGCAACTACGGCAGCGCGGATGCGCGTGTCCCGGGCGCACGTGAGATAGGTCATCATGCCGCCTCTTGAGTGGCCGATCATGTAGACGGCTTCACTTCTCGTAAAGCCTTGCTCAAGCGCAATGGTAATCAGGTTCGTAATATCGTTTACGTCGCTGCCGCCAAATTCCTCCCGGCCGGTTCCGCCGCAGTTTCCGCGGTACTGGCTGCCGAACGCGGCAAATCCCGCCGCGGCCAGACGGCAAATGATTGAAGGCTTGAGCGCGCCAAATTCCCGGTTTCCGCCGCGATTGAAAATAAGCACGGGCAGAAGCCCCTCAAACTGCGCGGGAGCGGCAGCGTAGCCCTCCACCTCGCAGTCATCCGACTTGTAGCGAATGGAATACAATCGAACTCTCCCCCGGTAGACCTCGGGCACTTCAAGCTCGTTCTCGCGGAGCATGTGCTGGCTGACAATCAACATGGCGGTAATCCCTCCCGAAAAAATCTTATATAGCAGATCCGACGTAATGAGTGGTGATGTTATGTAATGTTTCGTCATGACTTGAGGCGAGAATACACGCAAATGAGATGGTTGTCAATACAACCGTTATCCTTATGCAACAAAAAAACAAGCCGCAAACTCAAATGCATGAGTTTACAGCTTGCTTTTACCTGTGAAAATTTCATA
>CAVELT010000090.1:0-20102 GCA_963616545.1 Dysosmobacter segnis
TATTGCCATATTCCAGAAGCCGCTGAATGCCCTTCATGCAGCGCCACTCCTCATCTCCCATGCGCTCCATCCGGTAGAGCGTCATGAGCCTTCTCGACTCCTCGTCAGAGCGCTGCAGAGCCGCCACCAGCTTCCGCACCTTTTCCGTATCCTGGGGCAGCCGCACGCCCCGCCGCATCTTGGATATATGATCCAATGACAGTCCGCTGGCATCGGACAGACTCAGCAAGGTCAGCTCCGATTCCTCTATGGCCTTCTTGATTTCTTCTGAAAATTTCGACATGTGCTTCATCTCCCCCTTACTGCTTCCCGTCATTGTGCCGCTTTTCAGGGCGCAAACTATAATTATTTTAGCAGAATTACCCCCCCCCGGACAATTCCGGCCTGGAAATTAGACAGAGAGATTTTCAATTTTTCACAGCGCAAAAAGGCCGGCGCCGGGCAATGCCCGACGCCGGTCCTCATTTCTGTCACGCTGTTTACTTCTGCGGCTTCACCCCGATATTCTTTGTCGCCACGATATCTGCCTCGGTGCCCGCCACATGCTGCATCAGCACCTGGCCGATCGCCACCGGTGCCGGGACGGAAACCGTCTTCAGCGCCCGCACCACATCGAAGATCTTCCCCTTCGGGATGTCGCAGCTGGTCTTGCAGGACACCATGTTCAAGCTGCCGTTCTCCACCCGGACAGAGCTCGTGACGATACGGGTCGGATTCGTCACCTCTTTTTTGCCGTAGGCCGCACCGCGCGGACAGGTATTGCCGCTCACCTGTACCTCGCCGTTGTCCTGAATTTCCACTGTCAGCGGGCAGCCCATGGGACAGCCAATGCAGATCAAGCTTCTCTTTTCCATGCTCATGCCTCCTCCAGTGTCACGCGGATCGCTTCTGCCGCGGGATGCTCCTCCAGCAGCGACCTCTTCAGCTGTATGGTCTCCATCTCACCGGGCGCCATCACCGGCCGCTTCTTGGTGAAAATGCAGGTGTCGCCCACATAAACCGCGATCTTCTTGTTCTTAAAGACATTGCCCACCCGGAAGCGGAGCGTCAGCTTCTCCTGCACACAGGAGGGCCGCACCAGCGCCGGCACCGTATAGCGCACGCCGTTTTCGCACTGCACCGGAAGCGCCTTCGCCGCCGTTTCACTGCCGCCGTGCAGAATATACTCTGCCGCATTTTTTCCGGCCATGCCGGCTTCCTCGGAAACAAAGTCCACAAGATCATGCACATGCAGCACGTTGCCTGCCGCAAAAACTCCCGGAATGTCCGTTTCCAGACTCTCGTTCACCACCGGACCGCTCGTCACCGGGCTCAGCGCCACACCGGCACTGCGGCTCAGCTCGTTCTCCGGCAGCAGTCCGCAGGACAGCAGCAGGGTATCGCAGTCATAGTGCTCCTCGGTGCCGGGAACCGGCCTGCCGTTCTCCACCTGCGCCAGGGTAATGCCCTCTACCCGCTCCTTGCCCTGGATGTCCACCACCGTGTGGCTCAGCTTCAGCGGAATGCCGAAGTCGTCCAGACACTGCACGATGTTTCGCTTGAGACCGCCAGAATAGGGCATGAGCTCTGCCACCACCTGCACCTTTGCGCCCTCCAGCGTCATGCGTCTCGCCATGATGAGGCCAATGTCGCCGGAGCCGAGGATGACGACCTTCCGCCCGGGAAGATAGCCCTCCATGTTCACGAGCCGCTGGGCCGTTCCTGCCGTGAAAATGCCGGCAGGCCGATAGCCGGGGATGTTCAGCGCACCGCGCGGGCGCTCCCGGCAGCCCATGGCCAGAATCACGGCCTTCGGCTTCAGCTGAAACAGCCCGTCCTCCCGGTTCATGGCCGTTACGGTCTTGTCACCGGCGAGATCCATGACCATGGTGTTCAGCTTGTACGGGATATTCATCTCCTTCGCCAGGGCGATGAAGCGTCCGGCATACTCCGGTCCCGTCAGCTCCTCCTTAAAGGTATGAAGGCCGAAGCCGTTGTGGATACACTGGTTCAGAATGCCGCCCAGCTCACTGTCTCTCTCCAGTATCAGAATTTTCTCAGCGGGAAGGCCGGCTCTGCAGGCCTGTACCGCTGCGGCAAGCCCCGCCGGGCCGCCTCCTATGATGACCAGCTCTACATTCTCCATTTCCTTGCCTCCCCTAAAATGCATCCTTATTGACACCCACGATGATCCTTGAATTGCCGCCGGACTTGGTGATCTCGCTCTGTGCTGTGCCCAGCTCCCGGGCCAGGATCTCCATGGTACGGGGACTGCAGAAGCCCGCCTGACAGCGGCCCATGCCGGCACGCACCCGGCGCTTCACGCCGTCCAGGCTCCGCGCACCCGGCACCCGATGGATGGCGTCAATGATTTCTCCCTCGGTGACGCTTTCACAGCGGCAGATGATCTGCCCGTAGGCCGGATTCTCGCGGATCAGCGCCGCCCGCTCTGCAAAGGAAAGCTTCTGCGGGTTCAGGAAGCCCTTCCGCACCGGATCGAAGTCCGGCTTCTCCTCGGCCTTCAGGATGTTCTTCACGATTTCGGCCACCATCCGCCCGATGGCCGGTCCGCTGGACAGTCCCGGGGATTCAATGCCGGCGCAGTCCACAAAGCCGGGCGCACTCTCCTGAATGGTGAAGTCATGCTTCGGATCGTGAGCGCGCAGTCCCGCAAAGCTCGTGATGGTCTGCCGCAGCGGCAGGTTCTTCACCGCGAGACCGGACTTCTCCCGCACCTCTGCGAGGCCCTCTGCTGTCGTATTGCTGCCTTCCTTTTCCTCGATGTCAATGGCAGTGGGACCGATCAGGAGATTGCCGTGGGCGGTGGGGGACACCAGCACGCCCTTGCCGTACTTGCCCGGCAGCTGGAAGATGGTGTGGTGCACATGCTCTGCCGCCGCATGGTCCAGCAGGAAGTAATCGCCCCTTCTCGGAATGATGGTCATGGGATGTGCGGGATCCGCCATGTTGTGCAGCTGATCCGCATAAACACCGGCGGCATTCACCACCACCCGGGTCTCGAAGCTGCCCTGATCGGTATCCACGCGCCAGCCTCCCTCGATGGGCGTAAGTCCGGTCACCGTGGTATCAAACTGAAACCGCACGCCGTTTTTCGCCGCATTTTCTGCCAGTCCGTAGGTGAGGCCGAAGGGACAGACGATGCCGCCCGTCGGTGCCCAGAGCGCCGCCACAGCCGCATCCGAGATATTCGGCTCCATGGCCAGAAGCTCCTCTCTCTCGATGATGCGCAGCTTTTTCACGCCGTTTTTCACGCCGTTCTCATAGAGCGCCGTGAGCTTCGGGCGGTCCTCCTCACTGAGGCAGACCACCAGGCTGCCGCACTGCTGATAGGAAAAATCCAGCTCCTCGGAAAGGGCCGGCATCATTTCACTGCCCTCCACATTGAGCTTCGCCATCAGGCTGCCGTTTTCTGCGTCATAGCCGGCATGCACAATGGCGCTGTTGGCCTTGGTGGTGCCGCAGCATACGTCCTCCTCCTTCTCCAGCACCAGAATGTCTCCCTGATAGCGGGACAGCTCCCGGGCTGCCGCACAGCCGGACACCCCGGCCCCGATAATGATCACATCCAGCATTTCGCTCTCCTTCATATGACTCTAGTCCTCATCCTTTGCCCATCCGTAGGCACAGCGCACGGCACGATTCCAGCCCTTCACCCGCTTCCGGCGCTCCTCCTCCGAAATGTCCGGACGGAAGCTCCGATCCACGCTCCAGTTCTCCAGCACCGCCTCCCGGTTCTCCCAGTAGCCTACCGCAAGGCCCGCCAGATACGCGGCGCCCAGCGCAGTGGTCTCCACACAGCGGGGCCGGTCCACCGGCACATTGCTGATGTCCGACAGGGTCTGCATCAGGTAGTTGTTGGCGGAGGCACCGCCGTCCACCCGGATGCTCTTCATGTGAATGCCGGAATCCGCCTCCATGGCACTGAGCACATCATTGAACTGATAGCACAGGCTGTCCATGGTGGCCCGGATGATATGATTCTTGTTGCAGCCCCGGGTCAGTCCCACGATAGTGCCCCGCGCATACTGATCCCAGTGCGGTGCGCCCAGTCCGGTAAAGGCCGGCACCACATAGCAGCCGTTGGTGTCCTTCACCTTCAGAGCCATGTATTCGGAGTCTCTCGCATCCTCCAGGAAGTGCAGCTCGTCCCGCAGCCACTGGATGGCCGCGCCGGCCACAAAGATGGAGCCCTCCAGGGCATAATTGACCTTTCCGTCCAGCCCCCAGGCAATGGTGGTGATGAGCCCGTTTTTCGAGAACACCGGCGTTTCCCCGGTATTCATGAGCATGAAGCCGCCGGTGCCGAAGGTGCACTTGGACTCGCCCGGATGGAAGCAGGTCTGCCCGAAAAGCGCTGCCTGCTGGTCTCCCGCTGCGCCGCAGATCGGGATATCTCCGCCAAAGTGAATGGGATCCGTGCTGCCGTACAGCCCGCTGGAGGGCACCGGCTTCGGCAGCATGCAGCGCGGAATGTCCAGCTCCGCCAGGATCTCGTCATCCCAGTCCAGCGTATGAATATTGAAGAGCATGGTCCGGGCCGCATTGGAATAATCCGTCACATGAACCTGTCCGCAGGTGAGCCGCCAGATGAGCCAGGTCTCAATGGTGCCGAAGAGAAGCTTTCCGGCCTCCGCCCGGCTGCGGGCCCCGTCAACATTATCCAGTATCCACTTGAGCTTGGTGGCAGAAAAGTAGGCGTCGATCACAAGTCCCGTTTTCTCCCGGAACCAGTCGGTCAGGCCCCTGGCCTTCAGACTGTCGCAGTATTCACTGGTTCTCCGGCACTGCCAGACAATGGCCGGACAGACCGGCTCTCCGGTTTCCCTGTCCCAGACCACCGTGGTTTCCCGCTGATTGGTGATGCCGATGGCGGCAATGTCGTCTGCCGTCACACCCAGCTGGTTCATCGCCGACAGGGCCACGCCCAATTGGGTGGTCCAGATCTCATTGGCATCATGCTCCACCCAGCCCGGCTTCGGAAAGTACTGCGTGAACTCCTTCTGGGCCACGCTGCACATTTCCCCGGCTTCATTAAAAAGGATGCAGCGGTTCGAAGTGGTACCGGCATCCAATGCCATAATATATTTCGCCATATTTTTTCCTTCCGGCCCTGTGTCCGTCACTGCTTCTGGAAAAAGAAGCTGCTGGCGGCCGCCGCCAACGGCCCGATGTACTCGGTCCTTCCGTTGAGCTCCGACATCCTGATGTACTCCCCGTCGTATGCCGGGTCATACTGACTGCAGTGGCTGATGAGGCCCTCCAGCACATAGGGCAGCTCGAACATCTGTCCGAAAACAATGAGCTGATCCGGCGCCAGCATCGTGAGGATCATGGCTGTGACAGAGGCGAGGCACTGAATCTCCTCATCCACCGCTTCGGCCACCGCAACGTCCGGGTCCTGCAGCGCCTGATAGAGCTTCCGCACCCCGAAGGATGCCGGATCGCCCTGCAGCAGCTTCCAGAGCTTCGGGGTATTTTCCGCCGTGCAGATGCTCTGCAGCCGCTTCACGATCTGGTGCGTCGCAACCCGGGTCTCAAGACAGCCCCGGCGGCCGCAGCGGCAGGGAAGGCCGTTGGGATCCACACAGATATGTCCGATCTCCGCACTTTTAAAATTCCGGTCCTCATAGATCCGCCGGTCGGTCACAATGGCAGAGCCGACGCCTGGTCCCCATTTGATAAAGACCATATTCTGCAGTGTTTTGCCGGAGCCGTACAGAAGCTCTGCCAGCGCGAAGGCCTTGACGTTGTTTTCCACGGCCACCGGGCATTCCAGATTGGCCTCCAGAAGCTTCTGCACCGCCACCGGCTTGTCCCAGATGCGGTAGGCATGGCTGGCCACGCCGTCGGTGCGCCGGACAATGCCGGGCACCGTGACACCGGCGCCCAGAAGCTGGCTGCGCTCAATGCCCTGCTCCCAGAGCAGCGCCTTTCCCGCATCGGAAACCAGCTTCAGAAAGACCTCCGGCGCTGCCGCTCCGTTGGTGTTGATCCGCCGGGTGATGCAGTGCTCCCCGCGCAGATTGCAGACACTGATGTCGCATTCATTGGCCTCGATGGCGATGCACAGGACATAGCGGTAATCATAATCGATGTCCAGGAGGATCTTTCGACGTCCGGCCTTCCTGCCCTCCTCCGGCAGCACCTCTCCTTTTTCATAGAGAATGCCCTCCGTCAGCAGCTCTCCGCAGAGCGTGCTGACGGCTGCCGTCGTGAGGCCCAGCTGCTCCGCCAGGTCCTTCCGCGAGGTGGGCCCGTGATCGTTCAAAAGCTTCAGAATCTGACTCCGGTTCCTGCTCTTTACACTCAGAAGATTGATGCCTGTATACCCCATTTTGCTCCCTTCGATGTACGAATATTATATATATTAAGTAAAGATCTTAATAATTTTCAGTAATCAGTTATTGTAGCCTAATATAAGTTCATCGATTCCGCAAGTTTAAGTCTCCGGCGCAGATTGACACAGGGTTCCTGTTTTCTACCTACTGTCTGACAATCTCCAGCTGCAGCATGTGTCCGAGCTTCTCCAGCTCATTGGCCACGCTGCCGTATACCACCACAAAGTGGGGCTCCCAGCCGCCCTTCACTGTCTGATACACCACATCCTTTGCATTCTGTGCTGTTTTCACAACAATGGAGGTGCCGTTAAACTGCTTCGGCTTGTCCAGTGCCTCTCCCTCTGCGATGAAGAAGCGGAAGCTGCCGTCCGGCTTCCGGCCCACACGGAAAATCGTTACCTTATCGCAGGCTTCACAGCCGAAATCCATGACCGGACCGATCTTCCGGTTGGGATGCACGCCGACCTGTGCTCCGGTATCCTTTCTTGCGAGATCCGTGGCCGCCATGCCGCAGTGCCAGAAGGTAATGGTGCCCTCCGCCTCGTTCATGGAAACCGGATCGCCGAAGAAGCAGGAGCTGCCGGTCAGCTGACTGCCGATGAACATGGACAGGGCGCCGTAGGAATCCGACTCACAGCTTGCGGAAATGCCGTTGGCATTGAGAAGGGACAGAACCGCACAGACCGGTGTGCCGAACTCGGTGAAGAAATCCGGCCAGCAGCGGGAGCAGATCGCACCGATCTGATTCTCTCCCACGTAGCTCTTGTAGGCCTTGTAGAGCCGGGCGAAATCCACGATGTTGTTCCTCGGAATCGCCGACAGTCCGACAATGGTCTTCTCAGCCTCGGCCATCTCCTCGCCGAGCTCCTCCTCCGTATAGCCCTTGGCTCTCGCAATGAGCTCCCGGGCCTCGATGGATTCGAGGGTGGTGCCGAAGACACTCATCATCTCCGCATCCAGTGCCCGGCCGAAGCCGAAGCCCTGGGGCGTATGTCCGATGGCCACCATCTTCAGCTCCTGCAGTGCATGCCGGCACTTGGCTGCCCGGATCATGGCACCGATCTCGGAAACCACCTCATCCTCGCCCGGTGCGCCGAAGACATACTCAAACTGCTGCGGGCCGCGGAAGGCGGTGATGGCATTGGCGGCGGAATAAGCGCCGGTCAGGCTGTTGAGGCGCAGTCTCGTGCCGTCGATCACCGGCTCCCGCAATGTCCAGAGGAGGATCGGACAGCTGAAGCGCTTCAGCACCTCACTGGCATAGGCCGCATTGGCAAAGGTAATGTTCTGAAAAACGATGAGCTCCGGATCGATCGTGTCCAGGTACTGCTGCAGATCTCCCATGGTCAGCAGCATCTTCTCCGGTACCACACAGTCCTCGCTCAGGCCCTTCAGCATGGCAACTGACTTGTCAAACTGATCCTGGGCACTCTCCAGGTGGAAGGTACCGACTCCCACCGGAACATATGCAACTTGAAATCCCATAAATTATCTCCTGAAAAAATGCAAACTTCTTTACTCTCCCAAAGCAGCATGCTCTGCGGCCATCTCCGCCTCCTGCTTCTCGTTCAGGATGGCGATACGCTTGTTGACCCGGATCATGGATACCAGCAGCACCACTGTGATGATCAGGATGATGCAGGAAATGGGTCTTGTGAAGAACACGCTGTAGTTCCGGTCATAGCTCATGGCCGCGGTGACGAAATTCTGCTCCATGATGCTCTCCAGAATCATGCCGAGCATCAGCGGCGTATTGTCGATATCCAGCACGGTCAGGAAGTAGCTGAAGATCAGGATGGCGCCTGTGAGGATCAGCTCCTTGTAGTGTCCGGTGGCTGCATAGGCGCCGGCAAAGCAGAACATAATGATGACCGGTGCCAGGTAGGTGTACTTCACCTGCACGATCTTTGCGACGATACGTGTCAGGGCCATGCCAAAGGGAGCCAGGAAAATGTTGGCCACCAGACAGCCGATGATGATGGTATAGGCCATCACGCCCTGCTTTGTGAACATGGTCGGTCCCGGCTGGATGCCGTGGAGCACGAAGGCGCCGAGGAGCAGTGCGGTAATGCCGTCACCCGGAATACCGAGGGTCAGCAGCGGGATCATGGCAGAGCCCACAACCGCATTGTTGCTGGACTCGGCTGCGGCGATGCCCTCGAGACAGCCCTTTCCGAACTCCTCCGGATGCTTGCTGGTCCGGCGCACCTCGTTGTAGCAGAGGAACTGTGCCACACCGCCGCCGACACCGGGCATGGCGCCCAGAATGCTGGCAATGATGGAGGAATGCAGGCAGGCCGGAAGGATGCTGATCATCTCCTTCTTGGTGAGGCCCTCCTTGTCGATCTTCTTTGCGTCATCGAGCTTGCCGCCGCCGAGCTTGAAGTCACGAAGCTTCTGCACCACCTGGGTCAGGGCGATCAATGCGATCATGGCCGGCAGCATGTCGATGCCGTACTTTAATGTGGTCAGACCGAAGGAAAGGCGGGTAACACCGGTCACGGCGTCCATGCCCACACAGGCCATGAGAAGACCGATCATACCGGAAATCAGGCTCTTCGGCAGGCTGCTGCCGGAAACACCGGCGATGAGGCTGATGCCGAGCACGCCCAGAGAGAAATACTCCACAGAGGTGAAGTTGGAAACCAGCTTTGTGATGAGCGATGCACAGAGCAGCAGCAGAATGGCGGAGAACAGACCGCCGAATACAGAGGCAAAGAGAGAGGTATCCAGGGCCTTCTTCACCTTGCCCTTCTTTGCCAGCGGATAGCCGTCAAAGGTGGTGGCAATGGCCGAGTTGGTACCCGGCGTATTCAGTGTGATGGCACTGATGGAGCCGCCGTACATACCGCCGACATAGACGGCCAGCAGAAGGATGATGGCCGACGCCGAATCATGCATGGTATAGGTCAGGGGCAGCATCAGGATGATGCCCAGGGTAACGGACAGACCGGGCACGCAGCCGATGATCATGCCGAGGATCAGGCCGCCCAGAATGAGACCGATGTTATATAACGTAAAAACCTGCGGGATTGCCTGCGCAATCAGATGAAAATCACTCATATCAGATCAAACCTCCCAGAAGTCCCAGTGAGGGCAGTGAAATGTGGAAAATATTCCGGAACATGAGACAGATCAGAACAGCGGCCACCACAGCCACGATATAGGTGCCGGGCGTCCGCTCGCCGCAGTAGAAGAGCACCACGGCAAAGGTGATGACGGAGGCCAGCACATAGCCGATGCAGAGGATCAGCACCACATAGATGCACATGGCGAGGATCAGCAGGATGACCGGCTTCTCCTTCTCCCAGTCAAACTCCACGATCTTCTCTTTTTTTAGAATGAGGCTCTGCACCAGCAGGGCGATGCTGGAGATCAGCATGACCGTAATGCAAAGCGTCGGAATCAGGCGCGGGCTCGGTGCGCCGGAGTCAAAGGCCGGCTCCCGGATCTGGGAAGGCACCAGAAGCAGCAGGGCCAGGGAGATCAGTCCCATCACGATGCCCGTCACCAGATTGGTTTTGATTTTGAATTTCACGATAATTGCCCTCCTTTCAAGCTGAAGGCGTTGGGGGATTTCCCGCTCTCCGGCTGCCCCTGGGACAAAGCACGGGGAGCGGGAAAGAAAAGTCGGCGGCGGTTCACACCGGCCGCCGACTCTTCTGATAGATATCCAACAGGCTGAGGATGCCCGTTCGATCAGATGCTTATGTTTCGAAGGTGTTTAAGACGCACTCAGATTGCCGTAGGCTGTGAGTGCCTTGGTGCAGGCCTCATCGATGAAGGTCTGGGCCTCATCGCCGTAGAGCTCGAAGCGGTTCAGCAGGATGGAGGAGATCCACTCGTTGTACTCACCCTCATTCCATACGTCCTTGGTGATCTGGATCAGCTCATCCGTGAAGGCCTGATCCGCGCCCTGGTGTACAGCCAGTACACCGCCGGCCGGCAGGATGCAGGAGCTGTAATCCTTATCTGCGCTGAGCTCCGGTGCCTTGGCCTCACCTGCGACAGTGGGAACCGTGATCGGGCCGTCCGGAGTCACGAAGCCCTCAAAGGCAGTATCGGACATAGCGAGGATCGGAATCAGTGTACCAGCCTCAACCTCGTCCTGTGCGGCCTGGGTGGTGCCGACAAAGACATCTACCTCACCGTCAGTGAGACCCTTCTTCTGGTTGGCACCGCCGTCATAGGGCACAACCTGTACCTTGCCGCCCTCCTGGGCAATCAGCGAACCGAAGGAGAGATGGCAGTCGGACAGCGGGTTGCCGCCGCTCATCTTTACTGTACCGCTCTTGGCCTTCTCCAGGATGCCCTCCAGGGTCTGATCCGGTGTGGTGTAAACGATCCAGGTACGATCATCGATGGTGCCGACCGGATACATCTTGCTGCGGTCAAAATCCACTTCCTCGGTGCTGAACTCCTTGCCGAGGTCATGACGGTAGCATACGCCGTAGCCGAATACCAGGAGATCCTTGGTGGACGGATCCTCATCTGCGAAATAGGTTGCTGCTGCGAAGCCGTCACCGCCGGTCATGTTCTCCACGATGAAGTTGTACTTGCTCTGCTTCTCATTGGCTACCTGCGCATACTTGCGGGCTACGATATCTGCGGTACCGCCGACGCCGTAGGGGCAGATGATTTTGATGGTCTCGCCGCCGTTGCTCGGCTCCTCGGCTGCCGCTGTGTCGCCGCTAGCTGCCGTGGTATCGGCTGCCGCGCCGGCGTCACTCTTCTGTACACCGCCGGAAACAGCACATCCGCTGAGAGATGCTGCCGTAAGGGCTGCTGCCAGTGCCATGGAAATCAGTTTCTTCATAAATATTACCTCTCTTTTTTTACCGGCTTTGCCGGATAGAATACTTAGTCACTTCACCAGCAGTGTGATGCCGGAAATGAACAATAGGATATATGTAAGCCGCATAAAGAACATCCGGCTCATGATTTTGTATAATCTGCCGCCGATATACATGCCGGCAAGCAGGAAGGGAACCGAGATCAGCCCCACCCGCAGGGTCGGCAGGGTCCAGAGACCCGAACGGATATCCGAGATCAGGATCAGGGTATTCAGAAAGACCCAGATCGTCGATATCGTTGCCCGGAAGCGGTCGGTGCTTTTGATCTGCCGGGTGAGATAGCCCACCAGCAGCGGACCGCCGCTGACGAAGAGTCCGTGGATCAGACCCGCCAGCACCAGTACGGCGTAATTCCTAAGTCCGGGCGTCTGCCCCGCTTTCGCGCCGCCGGCATTATCCTCATCCGTCTTCTGCTTCCGCAGTCCGAGAAAGCCGTTCACGGCCAGCAGGATCACGAAGATGCCCAGCAGCCGGTACAGGAAGCTCTCCCGTCCGACGAAGAAGCGCCGGATATACACGGCCCCCAGTATGCCCAGGGTCATAATGACGACCACCCGGGCCAGCTCCTTCCAGTCCACGTTCCGGATGTTGCCGAGGAGGACATAGAGGCCGGACAGGATCGCCAGCACATTGAGTATGGGCTTCGCCACATCATAGCCCACGAGCATCAGTCCCGGCGGCATGGCCAGAATCGTTCCGGCAAAGCCGGTGATGCCGTGGATGATGTTGCAGATGAGGACCACCAGATAAAACGCGATTTCTCTCAGCATTCTGACGCTCCGTATTTTGCCCGGATCTCTTCAAAGAGGGCGGCCCACTGAGAATCCCGACGGTAGAAGACGGGGATCTGTCCCAGGGGAGCCGGCACCTTATAGATACCGCCCTGGTATGCCGTACCGCTCCAGAGATGGATCCACTCATCCTCGGGCAGATAGACCTGCCACTCCTCCTGAGAAGCCTGCCATACCGGCGCCACCAGAAGGTCTCTGCCGTAGAGATACTCAAACTGCTCGGTATAGGCCCGCGCCTCCTCATAGTGCAGGAACAGTGCCCGCTGTACCGGAATGCCGTGCTCTGCATTCTCCTTCACGAAATGCTTCGTATAGGGTGCCAGCATGGTATAAACGTCCACGAGCCTTGCCAGCTGCTGCATGCAGTCCGGATCCTCATAATACTGGAAATTGGTGTCCGGCCGGTTGCCCTCGTGGGTACGCATCACCGGCATGAAGGCCGCCATCTCCGCCCAGCGGAGGAAGACCTCCTTCGTTCTGCAGTTGTCAAAGAGTGAGGTATAGCCGCCGATGTCGCAGTGGGTGAGACCGCAGCCGCTCATGCCGGCACTGAGTGCCGCGCTGATGACGGTGCAGAGACCGTCGTGCCGACTGAAGTCCACGCTCTGATCACCTGCCCAGAGCAGTGTGCAGTACTTCTGGCTGCCGGCTGCACCGGCCCGCATGAAGTAGACGATCTCGCCGAGCTTTCCGCTCTCCTGCACGGCCTCATAGTTGCACTTTGCCCACAGCGCCGGCCAGTGATTGTGCTCCAGCATCGGACTCACGCCGTTGGAAAGCACGATATCGTCTGTCGGCAGATACTCGCCGAAGTCCGCCATCCAGCCGTCGATGCCGATGTCGATGGAGTACTTCTTGATGACCTCATCCTTAAACCACTGATAGGCCTTCGGACTCGTCAGGTCAATGACGCCGCAGTCAAATTCGCCGAAATCCACGAGATAGGTGCTGCCGTCGCTCTTCTTGGCGAAGGCACCGACCTTCTCACCTTCCTTAAACAGCTCTCCGTCCTTCACGAGATACGGATTCACATAGCCCAGGAATTTGATGCCCCGCTGATGCAGCGCCTCGATCCGTTTCGGAAGCTCCGGATACATTTCCTTATGATAATGCCAGTCCCACTGGAGACGCTTGCCGAAGCTCGTCACGCGCTTGCCGCACCAGTCCTGACACCAGAGGCCCGACACCTTGATGCCGGCCTGCAGGCTCTGCTCCAGAATGTCGAAGCTCCGCTCGCCGCCCTGGGCCCCGATGATGAGGCCGTTGTAGATCCAGTCCGGAAGCTCCGGCTGCCGTCCGAGATAGGCTGTGAGCTTCTCGAGAAGCGTCAGGAAATCCTCTGCGCCCTCCAGCCGGATCAGCGCCGGCACATTCCAGGTCTGCAGCTCATGATAGCCCGGCTCCCGGAAATCGAAGTCCGCATAGGCCGTCGAATCCATGTGGAGATAGTAGCGTCTCGAGGACACATAGGTCGGCTCCGGGAAATTCGTATTGTAGTAATCGCCGCCGGCGCCGCCGTTCTCCACATCGCTCCGCCAGGTCACATAGGTCGTCTTGTCCCGGCCCACACCCGGCTCGCTCGTCCAGATGGGGAAGTGTCTCCCCTTGAGATCGAAGTAGCTCATCTGCTCGCCGAGACCGTAAACATGCTCCCCGGCATCGGAATTTACCTTCAGCCAGAAGCGGTTAATGTCTTCGGCGCCGGAAACCGGTCTGAGCTCCACGGCACCGTCTGCTTCTGCTGCGTGAATGATGAAACCATTCTCCAGCAGCAGGGACAGCCCGTCCTTCTCTTCCCTTACGGCCTCCAGCTTCAGGCCCCTTCTCTCAATGAGGTGGTCCTCCAGCTTGAAGTTGCCGCGGTACATCTCGACCTTCTCTTCTCCATAGCCCGCATAGACCATGGGCGTATGTTCATCGGTATGCAGCAGCACCTCTCCTCTGTGGGTCACAGTAAAGGAACGCTCGCTCCATTGTATTTCCATGCTCTCTCCTTTAATACCTGAGCTCTTTGTTTTCTCCGAGCAGTCCCGGATAAGCGCCCTGCCGGATCAGCGGCTCCCGCTCGGGATGGGCAATCACCCATTTGTTCCGCTGCAGCAGAAGCTTCGTCTCCGGATCCGCCTTCTCCGTCTTCTCCGTGAGCGGTGTATTGGTGCCTCTCGGGAGGATCACGATGCCCCGGAAGCCCTCCTCATGCACGCGGCAGGGAGAAAGATGCAATGTGGTCTGGAACATTTCAATGACCGTTCCCTTCGGTACATAGAAAACCCGGGCATTTTCAAATCGATAGGTATTGTTTTCGATCTGCCAGCTGTGTCCGAGAATCATCATGAAATCCGTCACAGCCACATTGATCTCGCTGCCCTTATGGTATTCAAAGCCGTTCCACGTGCTGTTTCTGCCGTTGCAGTAGCCCACCTCGATGGGCATGTCGCCGTATACTGTTTTCTGTATCTCCTGCGCCACCGGAAGACTCTCCATTTCCGGCACACTGGCGACGTAGACATTACCGCTCTCGGGAATCGGGGTCTCCTTCTCCATGTAGGCGAGCATCTCCGAAAAATCATAGCCCTCGAGCACCCGGCCGTAGGAAGCGAATGCCGGATCCGTTACCGGCCTGATCTCTACGTCATTCACCTCATTTAAGTGCTTCAGCATATTCAATGTCCTCTTACGATCTTGAAGGTGGAGCGCCAGTCATCCTGACCCATGCCCTCTGCCAGCGCCTTCTCATAGACCTTCTGCACATTGGCCTCGCCCGGCATAGCCAGTCCCGTTTCCTCAGCGAGCTTCATGCAGATGCCGACATCCTTTGCCGCATTCGCAAGTGAGAAGGCTGTGGTATAGTTCTCTGCCTCGAGATTCTTCCACTGGCCGTCCAGGTAGAAGTTCTGACCGCCGCCGTAGGAAATGGCGGTGGCATAATCCGCTACGGAGATGCCCTTCAGCTGTGCCAGAGACAGGGTCTCGTTGACGCCGTTCTGGATCTGGGTCACCAGAGCGTTGTGGCAGATCTTCATGACGAGACCGTTGCCGTTGCCGCCCATGCGGATGATGTTCTCTCCCATATAGGAAAGAATCGGCTTCATAGCCTCGCAGACCTCTTCGTCGCCGCCCATGTAGATGCCGAGCTTTCCGGCAATGGCCGCCGGCTTGCTCTTCACAACCGGTGCATCCATGAACTGCGCGCCGGTGGCCTTCACCATCTCGCTGATCTCCACAGAAACGCTGGGATCGATGGTGGACATGTCAATGCAGGTTTTTCCCTTGCCCAGCATCGGCAGGATGGTCTTGTAGACGCTCATGGAATGCTCTGACTTCGGCACCATGGAAATGATGACATCGCTCTTCTCTGCCAGCTCCACGGAATCTGCGCAGGCCACGGCGCCCTTGGAGGCCAGGAGCTCCACCTTTTCCTTTACAAAATCGAAGCAGTATACCGTATCGTCATGCTTCTTTACAATGTTCTCGCACATGGACTCGCCCATGATGCCGAGTCCGATAAAACCGATCTTCATTCCGCTGCCGCTCCTTTCCCGCTCTGCTTACTCTGTGGCTGTGTTGTCCCATGCATTGCAGAAGGTGTCGATGCCCTGACGGGTATAAGCATGCTTCATGCAGTCCTGATATACCGCAAGTCCGGTGGTGACAATGTCGGCGCCGGCCACTGCACAGTCCACGATCTGCTTCGGGGTACGGATGGCAGCACAGATGATTTCTGTCTTGCCGTAGAAGCCGTAGTTCTTATAAATGGTTACGATATCCTGAATATACTTTCTGCAGTCTTCGCCGTTGGCTTCCTTCCAGCCGATGAACGGAGAAACGAAAAGACTGCCGTTCTTTGCCGGAAGAATGGCCTGTGCCGGGGAGAACACAAGGGTCACATTGGTGCGGATGCCTTCCTTCTCCAGTGCACGGGCAGCGGCCACACCGGCCTCTGTGCAGGGAATCTTGATGCAGAAGTTCGGGCTGATGGCGGATACCTTGCGGGCTGCCTCGATCATCTCCTGGGTGTCATCCAGATGCGGGTTGATCTCCACGGATACCGGGAACTTATCGATGCCCTCGAGGCCCTCCTCCTTGATCCAGTTGGCAATGTCGGTGATGGCAGTCAGGAAGGGCTTGCCGCTCAGCATGATGTGGCGCGGATTGGTGGTCACGCCGTCAATGCCGAAGGTATTGTAAGCCAGCTTGATCTCATCCAGCTTTGCGCTGTCCAGAAAATACTTCATAATACGTTGTCCTCCTTTTATTTCACGTTTCTAATCAATTCTTGCGGCCTTTCGGCATGTGTGATCTTCGCCTCGTCTGTATCGTAAATTTTGCATGCTCCAAGCCTTGTGATGCGCTAATGTTATCGCCAATTTGCACAAATGTCAACGCAGCAAACGGATCTTTTTGAACTTTATGCAGATTGGTTAATACTTTGAACTAAATTTGTCACATTTGACATTTCGCTGCTGTATTGTTTTCCGTTGGATGCAGCAGTATAATTGCTTAGAATTATTGATTAATATGAAGCTTGCGAGAATGGAAAGCAGTATGAGTCAAATAAAGGAAATGGCCATGCCGGAGGGAATCGTCTTTAATGTGCAGCGCTTCACCATCCATGACGGTCCCGGCATGCGGACGGAGTTCTTTTTAAAGGGCTGTCCGCTGCACTGCCGCTGGTGCAGCAATCCGGAGAGTCAGCGGCTGCAGCCGGAGGTCGGCGTCTACCGGCAGAAGTGCATCGGCCGCCGGGTCTGCGGCGCCTGCACCGAGATTTGCCCGGAGGGAAGCGAGCTCTTCCATTTTACGGTGGGAAAGCTGGCAGCAATCGACCGCAGCCGCTGCACCGACTGTCTCCGCTGTCTTTCGGAATGTCCCTCGGACGCGCTGAAGCGCTGGGGCGAGCCCATGTCTGTAGAGCACTGCATGGCGCTCATTCGCCGGGACCGGGGCTACTATGAACGAAGCGGCGGCGGTGTCACCGTGTCCGGCGGGGATCCCCTGCTGCAGGCGGACTTCGTGGCTGCACTGTTCCGGGCCTGCCGGGCAGAAGGCATTCACACCTGCTGCGAGTCCACCCTGCACGGCCCCTGGCGGGAGGTGGAAAAGCTGCTGCCGGTGACGGATCTCTTTATCTCGGATCTCAAGCACATGGACACTGCCGTGCACAGGGAATACTGCGGCGCCGGCAACGAGGTGATCCTGCAGAACCTTGAGCGGCTGTGTGCAGAGGGCAGGGAGCTGATCCTGCGGATTCCCGTGATCCCCGGTATCAATGATGATAAGGAAAACATCCGGGCATCGGCAGACTTCATTCAGGACCGCCTGCACGGACGGATCCGGACCCTGCAGCTCCTCAGCTTCATGCGGCTCGGCGAGGAAAAGTACCGCTCTCTCGGACAGGACTATCCCATGACGGAGCTCCGCTTCCGGCGCAGCAGCTTCCAGAAGCAGGTGGAGGCCATCGCCGACTATTTCCGAAGCCGCGGCATCCACTGCCTCGTGGGCACACACGAAAAGTAGAATTAAAGGCATTAACATAAAGTTTCAGGAGGTGAACAATGACAACACACACCCAGGCATCCGGTACCGAGCCCTACGACAAGGTCTACTGTCTCGGCTACCAGGTGCATCACGAGGACTGGTCTCCCTTCCCGCGCATCAATCATCTGCGGCAGACCTTTCTGGACCGGGGCTACGACATCGACGTGGAGCGGCTCCGCTACGTCACCGAGAGCTATCAGGCAAATGTCGGCGCGCCGAAGAAGCGGCAGGTCTCCCTGGCCTTTGAGAATGTGCTGGACAAGTGTCAGATCTTTATCTATGACGAGGATCTGATCGTCGGCGACATCGCGTCGCCGGTGAAGGCTGCCCCGATCTATCCGGAATTCAGCGTCAACTGGATCATTGACGAGATCCTCCACCATCCATTTGAGGAGCGGGAGCACGATCAGTTTTATATCCGGAATGAGGCGGAGCGTGAGGAGATCCTGTCCCTCTGCCGCTGGTGGCAGGGACAGACACTGGATGACTACATCAATGTGCGGCTCACGGAGGAGCAGCTGAAGGGCAGCGAGGCCGGAAAGAAGATCTACCAGACCAATCTCTATCATTATGCGGGAACCGGACATCTGGCTGTCGATTATCCCCGGCTCATGAAGCTGGGCTTCGGCGGCATCCGGGCGCAGGCAGAGCAGAAAAGGGCTGCCCTCTCCCGGCGGGATCCGGAATACAACGAGAAGCTGGAGTGGTACAGCGCGTCCGTCCGGATGCTGCGGGCCGTGGAGCGCTATATTCTCCGCTATGCGGCGCTGGCTGAGGAAATGGCAGCGAAGGAAGCCAAAGAAGGGCGAAAGGCAGAGCTCGAGACCATCGCCGAAACCTGCCGGGCTGTGGCCGCCGGTGCGCCGCAGAGCTTCCGGGAGGCCCTGCAGCTCTTCAACTTCGCCACCATGCTGATCTGTGTGGAATCCAACGGCCACTCCATCAGCTACGGGCGGATGGATCAGTGGCTCTATCCTTATTATGAAAAGGATATCCGGGAAGGAAAGATCACGAAGGAGGAAGCCCTGGAGCTTCTCGAGGTGGAATATGTGAAGCTGAACAATCCCACAAAGCTCAAGGACGCTGGCAGCATGGCGCTGCGGAACGGCCGGGGCTTCGGCGGCGAGAGTCTCACCGTCGGCGGCGTGGACAAGGACGGGAGGGATGCCACAAATGACCTCACCTTCCTGCTGCTGGAGGCCAGCGCCCATACCCGGATGATGAACCCCTGGCTCTGTGTCCGGATGCACGAGGGGACACCGGAGGAGCTTCGCATCAAGGCTGTAGAGTGCATCCGCGCGGGCTACGGCCATCCGAAGATCTTCAATGACGGCCCGGCCATTCAGGGCATGCTGCGGAAGGGCATGACACTGGAGGAGGCCCGGGACTACTGCGTGGTGGGCTGTGTGGAGATCAGCCTTCCCGGCAGAGAATACGGCTGGCACGATGCCGCCTATGTGAATACCCCGAAAATGATGGAGATGGTGCTGAACCACGGCCGCTGCCTGGACTGCGGTCCTCACTGTCCCCGCTGGACGCGCTGCGGTGCTCTCGGAAAGCAGCTGGGACCGGACACCGGCGGCCTCGCCGAATATCAGAGCATGGATGCGGTCAAGGCCAGTGTGGATGCCCAGTTTGCGTACTGGACCGACCAGATGTGCTCCAGCCTCTGCGTCATCGACAACGCGCATCGCGCCATGAAGCCGCTGCCCTACGTTTCCTCTCTCTTCCCGGACTGCATGGAATCGGGGCACGACCTCACAGAGGGCGGCGCAAAATACAACGGTACGGGACCACAGGCCAGCGGCATGGCGACCTGCGCCGACAGCCTCTCGAGCATTTCCCAGCTGGTCTTCGATGAGAAGCGCTGCAGCGGTGCGGAGCTGCTGCAGGCCGTAAAGGACAACTGGAGGGGGCACGAAAAGCTCTACGCCTATGTGAACAGCTCCCACGTGCATCATTACGGAAATGATGACGATTACGCCGATCTTCTCTTCCGCTTCATGTTCGAGACCTACTGCAAACACATCTACGGCCGGAAGAACCCGCGGGGCGGCCAGTTCAATCCGGGCGTGTACTCGGTCAATGCCAATGTCGCCATGGGGCTCAATACCAATGCCTCCGTGGACGGCCGGAAGCGCGGCGAGGCCATCTCCGACAACATGGGACCGGTGCACACGGACTACGGCTCCCACGACATCAACGGGCCCACCGCGATTGTGAATTCTCTCACAAAGGTGGATCACAGTCTCGCCACCAACGGCACGCTCATGAATCTGCGCTTCCCGCAGGAGGCCGTGGCCGGCATCGAGGGCCGGGACAATCTGGCGGCATTTCTCGCGGAATATATCCGGAAGGGCGCCATGCATGTACAGTTCAATATCATGAGTGCCGCCACCATGCGGGCCGCCCAGAAGAAGCCGGAGGATTACAAGGACATGCTGGTGCGGGTGGCCGGCTACAGCGCCTACTTCGTGGAGCTCGGCAAGCCGCTGCAGAAGGATCTGATTCAGCGGACAGAGCTGCACTTTTAACCATAGGGCAGTCTCCGCAGGAGACAGGGTTCCCTATGATGTCTTAGC
>CAVELT010000090.1:20186-21247 GCA_963616545.1 Dysosmobacter segnis
GTACCTCAGGACATTCAGTTCGGCATGGGCAGCCTCAGCAAGCTGCCGGAAATCCTCGCCGAGAACCACTCTGACCATGTGATGCTGGTCTCCGACCGGGGACTCGAGAGGATCGGCGTGGTGAAGCGCGTGCAGGACATCATCGAGGGCGCCGGCATTGCCTTCGACGCCTATCTCGATGTGGTGCCGAACCCCACTGTAGAGGTGGTGAATGAAGCCGCCGCCCTCTACAAGCAATGCGGCGCCACCAGCCTTGTGGCCCTCGGCGGCGGCTCTCCCATGGATGTGGCCAAGGCGGTGGGCATTCTCGCCCGCTACGGCGGCAAAATCACGGACTACGAGGGAAATCACAAGGTGCCGGGTCCGATCGAGCCGATCATTGCCATCCCGACAACCGCCGGCACCGGCAGCGAGGTGACCGCCTCCGCCGTCATTACCGACACCAGCCGGAACTATAAGCTCAGCGTCTTCAGCTACGAGAACATCCCGAAGTACGCCATTCTGGATCCGACACTCATCATGAGTGCACCGGCCTCCATTGCCGCCTCCTGCGGTGTGGATGCCCTGATTCATGCCATCGAGGCCTATATCTCCCGGAACGCTACGCCCTTCAGTGATGCCATGGCAGAGAAGGCCATGGAGCTCATCGGCGCGCATCTCCGCCGCTTTGTGGCAAACCGTCAGGATGAGGAGGCAGCCTGCGCCATGATGCTGGGCTCCACCTTTGCCGGCATGTCCTTCGCCTGGGCCCGCCTCGGCAATGTCCATGCCATGAGCCATCCCGTCAGCGCCTACTTCAATGTGCCCCACGGCGTGGCGAACTCGATCCTTCTGCCCAATGTTATGGAATTCAATGCGCTGGCTGACCACGGCCGTTATGAGGTGATCTACAACTACATCAAGGAGGGCACGGAGCCGGCCATCGATTTCACACCGGACATGCTGGTGGAGGAGCTGCGGCACCTGAATGCACAGCTCGGCATCCCCTCCGGTCTCGCGGCTGCCGGTGTCACCGCCGACAAGATCCCGGCCATGGCGGATGATGCCATCAAGAGCGGCAA
>CAVELT010000091.1:0-19493 GCA_963616545.1 Dysosmobacter segnis
AGATTCGATCCAAATCGAATTACTACAAGCATCAGGAAAACATATAAGAGTCTGTTTCTTAAATCCTTTACCTTGAATGCGTTTCGTAACGATTGAAACATCAGATCACCTCACAGGTTCCGCCTACGGCCTCGATCTTCTCCTTCGCTGATGCTGAGAATGCAGAAACCTTCACGTTGAGCTTCTTTGTCAGCTCGCCGTTGCCAAGGATCTTCACTCCATCATTGATATCTCTGATCACGCCCTTCTCAAGAAGAACCTGCTCTGTAACCTCTTCACCGTCATTGAAACGGTCCTCCAGAACAGCAAGATTCACAGCATTGATCACTGCTCTGTTCATGGAAGTAAAGCCTCTCTTCGGGATACGTCTGAAGAGGGGCATCTGGCCGCCCTCAAATCCAGGTCTCGGAGCGCCGGAACGAGCCTTCTGTCCCTTATGTCCCTTACCTGCTGTCTTACCGTTTCCTGAACCATGACCACGGCCACGTCTGAAGTTCTTGGACTGCTTTGAACCGTCAGCCGGTCTCAGATTTGATAACTCCATTGTATGCCTCCTTAGATTTCTTCAACTTTTACAAGGTGATTGACTCTCTGAATCATTCCCTTTGTAGCGCCGTTGTTCGGAAGCTCTACAGACTGACGAATCTTTCTGAGTCCAAGAGCCTGAACGGTTGCTCTCTGCTTAGGGATAGCAGCGATAGGAGACTTAACTAATGTAATCTTTAACTTATCTGCCATTTCATTACCTCCCCATTAACCTGTGATCTCAGCAACAGTCTTGCCGCGAAGTGCTGCGAACTGCTCCGGTGTCTTCATGGAAGTCAGACCCTGAAGAGTTGCCAGTACAACGTTGGTCTTGTTGTTGGAGCCCAGAGACTTGGTACGAATGTTGCGGATGCCTGCCAGCTCAAGAACGGAACGAGCGGGACCGCCTGCGATGATACCGGTACCTTCCGGAGCCTTCTTCAGCAGAACTGTGGAAGAACCGAACTTTCCGATATAATCATGCGGTACAGACTTCTCATCGTTTACAGGGATTGTAACGATGTTCTTAACAGCAGCCTCTCTGGCCTTTCTGATAGCCTCAGGAACCTCAACTGCCTTGCCCAGGCCGCAGCCTACATGACCATTGCCGTCTCCAACTACTACGAGAGCGGAGAATCTCATGGTACGGCCACCCTTAACGGTCTTAGCGACACGCTTGATGGCTACGACGTTGTCGTTTAATTCTAACTGATTTGCATCAATTTTTTCGCGCTTCATCTTGTCGTTATCTCCTCTCGATTAGAATACCAGTCCGGCCTCTCTTGCAGCCTCTGCAAGCGCCTGAACCTTTCCGTGATACAGGAAACCGCCTCTGTCGAATACGACTTCCTTGATGCCCTTAGCCAGAGCCTTCTCAGCAATCTTCTTGCCTACATACTGAGCAGCCTCAATGTTGTTTGTGATCTCAAGCTGTGCATCCTTATCAAGAGTAGATGCTGCACACAGAGTGTTGCCTGCAACATCGTCAATAACCTGTGCATACATGTGCTTATCTGATCTGAACACTGCAAGACGCGGTCTCTCCGGAGTGCCAGCGAAACGGTTTCTAAGTCTTGCATGCTTTTTCTGACGAAGCTCAGCTTTATTCTTCTTGCTAACCATTCTACTTTCCTCCTATTACTTCTTACCGGTCTTACCGACTTTACGTCTGATGGTCTCATCAGAATACTTGATTCCCTTGCCCTTGTAAGGCTCCGGTCCTCTCTTGGATCTGATCTCGGCAGCGTACTGTCCAACCTTCTCCTTGCTGATACCGCGAACGAAGATGGTGTTCTGTCCGTCAAGAACAGTCTCGATGCCTTCCGGATCCTCCATGATCACCGGGTGGGAATAGCCCAGAGTCAGAGTCAGAGTCTTGCCCTGCTTTGCTGCTCTGTAACCTACACCGTTGATCTCCAGCTTCTTCTCGAAGCCGTTGGTAACGCCCTCCACCATGTTGTGGATCAGCGCTCTGGTCAGTCCGTGAAGGGACTTTTCCTTCTTATTATCATTCGGTCTTGTAACGACGATGTGGCCGTCCTCTTCCTTGATTGTGATTTCCGGTGCAAAGGTTCTCTCCAGTGTTCCCTTCGGTCCCTTGACACTTACCACATTGCCGTCCTTGATCTCAACAGTAACGCCTGCTGGGATAGCTACCGGTAACTTTCCGATACGTGACATATCATGTCTCCTCTCTTAAATTCTCAGTTTTTGAACTGTTTTCAGAAATTGGTTATTCCGACAAACAACGAATTACCAAACGAAAGCCAGCACTTCGCCGCCTACGCCCTGCTTTCTTGCCTGCTTGTCAGTCATAACACCCTGATTGGTGGATACGATTGCAATACCAAGTCCGCCAAGAACTCTCGGCATGTTCTCCTTGCCTGCGTATACACGAAGACCCGGCTTAGAGATTCTTCTGATGCCGCTGATGATCTTTTCATTCTTGCTTGCGCCGTACTTCAGGGTAACCTGGATGTCCTGGAACTTGCCGTTCTCTACCAGCTCATACTTCGCGATGTAGCCCTCGTCTACAAGGATGTTGGCAATAGCAACCTTCATCTTGGAAGACGGGATAGTTACTGTGTCGTGCTTTGCAGTATTTGCGTTACGGATTCTTGTAAGCATATCTGCGATCGGATCACTCATACTCATGATTACGGATATCCTTTCTTTAAAAAAATATATTATTACAACGAAATGTCACTCAAGCCGAATTTCGGCTGAGCAACATTTACATTATAACCATTTTTTCCGGAGTTTCAACCCGGTCTGGCGTATCTTTCGAAGCAAATGCTGTACTTTTTCGGATACAGTCCAGAAATTATCGCCTTTGACGACACAACTGATGTCACATCGCCGCAGGCTCTCAGAATCTTCGGGAAAGCGTTGCTTACCAGGAAGCCTTCTTTACGCCGGGGATCTCACCCTTGTAAGCCAGCTCACGGAAGCAAACACGGCAGATGCCGTACTTTCTCAGAACAGAGTGGGGTCTTCCGCAGATCTTACATCTTGTGTACTCTCTGGTGGAGAACTTAGCCGGTCTCTGCTGCTTTAATTTCATTGATAACTTTGCCATAATTCCCTCCGATTATTTAGCGAACGGCATGTTAAACTGTGTCAGAAGCTCGCGAGCCTCCTCATCAGTCTTAGCTGTAGTAACGAAGATGATGTCCATTCCTCTCACCTTATCCACCTTATCGAACTCGATCTCGGGGAAGATGATCTGCTCCTTGATGCCCAGAGCATAGTTACCTCTGCCGTCGAAAGCGTTGGGATTTACGCCGCGGAAGTCTCTTACGCGGGGAAGCGCAAGGTTGATCAGTCTGTCAGCGAACTCATACATCTTCTCGCCGCGAAGGGTTACCTTACAGCCGATGGCCTGGCCCTCTCTGATCTTGAAGTTAGCCACAGACTTCTTAGCCTTTGTGGTAACTGCGTGCTGTCCTGTGATGATCTCCAGATCTCTCACTGCGCTGTCGAGAACCTTGGAATTCTCCTTAGCCTCGCCAACACCCATGTTGATCACGATCTTATCCAGCTTGGGGATCTCGTTTACGTTCTTGTAACCGAACTTCTTCACCATAGCGTCCTTGATCTCGCTATTGTAAAGCTCCTTAAGTCTAGCCATTATGAATTCCTCCTTTCTCAGTCAATTACCTTGCCGGTCTTCTTTGCCACTCTGACCTTCTTGCCGTCTACTACCTGGAAGCCCACACGTGTTGCCTGGCCGTCAACAACCAGCATAACGTTGGAAGCATCGATCGGAGCCTCCTTGTGAAGGATGCCGCCCTGCATACCAGCCTGAGCCGGCTTCTGATGCTTGGTTACCATATTGCAGCCTTCAACGACTACCTTGTTGGTCTCAGGGTTGAAGGAAAGAACCTTACCCTGCTTGCCATTGTCCTTACCGGCAATGATCTTTACCATATCGTCCTTTTTAATTCTACGCATCTGGCAACCTCCTTATAATACTTCCGGTGCGAGAGACACGATCTTCATATAGCCATGATCACGAAGCTCTCTGGCAACCGGTCCAAAGATACGGGTTCCCTTGGGAGTGTTGTCTTCCTTCAGAATAACAGCTGCGTTCTCGTCGAACTTGATGTAGCTGCCGTCTTTTCTGCGAACATCATCAACTGTGCGAACCACAACAGCCTTAACAACGTCGCCCTTCTTTACCTGGCCGCCCGGGATTGCATCCTTAACAGAAGCAACGATGGTATCACCGATTGCGGCATATCTTCTTGTTGAGCCGCCCATAACGCGGATGCAAAGAAGCTCTCTTGCACCTGTGTTATCAGCAACTTTAAGTCTTGTTTCCTGCTGAATCATTTAATGCTCCTTCCCTGCTCCAAATTACTTCGCCTTCTCAACGATTTCTGTCAGTCTCCATCTCTTGGTCTTGGACAGCGGTCTGGTAGCCATAACCTTAACGGTATCGCCCTCGCCAGCCTCGTTGTTCTCATCATGAGCATAGATCTTTACAGTACGCTTAACGATCTTACCGATCAGAGGGTGCTTAACGTGATCTTCGATTGCGATAACGATGGTCTTGTCCATCTTTGCACTGATGACCTTACCAGTACGTGTCTTTCTAAGATTTCTCTCCATTGTTGTGCTCTCCCTTCTCACGCCTTTGTCTTCTCTGTGATAACTGTCTGAATCCGCGCGATGTTCTTACGAACCTCAGTGATTCTAGCTGTATTATCGAGCTGGTTTGTAGCGTTCTGGAATCTCAGGCTGAAAAGCTCCTTCTTTGCGGAAACGAGCTCCTCATTCAGCTGCTCAGCACTCTTTGCCTTTAACTCATCTAAATAAGCATTCTTCTTCATTAGTTATCACCGCCTTCCAGATCGGCCTTTGCAACGATCTTACAATTGCAGGGAAGCTTGTGCATAGCAAGTCTCAAAGCCTCTCTTGCCTGCTCCTCAGGTACGCCGGCAATCTCGAACATAACTCTGCCCGGCTTAACAACTGCCACCCAGAACTCAACGGCACCCTTTCCGGATCCCATTCGAACGCCAAGGGGCTTAGCGGATACCGGCTTGTCAGGGAAGATATCGATCCAAACCTGACCGCCACGCTTGATATATCTTGTCAGTGCAACTCTGGCTGCCTCGATCTGGTTTGACTTGATCCAGCACGGCTCTGTTGCAATGATACCGAACTCGCCATGAGCAATCTTGTTGCCTCTTGTGGCCTTTCCGGTCATTCTTCCACGCATCTGCTTACGGAATTTCGTTCTCTTAGGCATTAACATAGTTATTTCTCGCTCCCTTCCTTATTCTTCTTGGCAGGAAGTACCTCGCCCTTATAGATCCAAACCTTTACACCCAGCTTGCCGTAGGTTGTTGCAGCCTCTGCAAAGCCGTAGTCAATGTCAGCTCTCAAAGTCTGAAGAGGGATGGTGCCTTCGCTATAAAACTCTCTTCTTGCAATATCTGCACCGCCGAGACGTCCGCCTACAGAAGCCTTGATTCCCAGCACGCCGGACTTCATGGTTCTGGACATAGCCTGCTTCATGGCTCTTCTGAAGGATACACGGTTCTCCAGAGACTGTGCGATGGACTCAGCAACCAGCTGTGCGTCACGATCCGGTCTCTTGATCTCCTTGATGTCGATGTATACGTTTCTGGAGGTAAGCTGCTGAACTTCCTTTCTTACCTTCTCGATCTCAGCGCCGCCCTTGCCGATCACATAGCCCGGCTTAGCAGTGAAGATGATGATGCGAACCTTATCGTTGGCTGCTCTCTCGATCTCGATCTTGGAAACATTCGCTGAGTACAGTCTCTTCTTCAGGAACTTTCTGATGTTGTAGTCCTCAACAAGGGTATCTGAAAAAGTCTTCTTGTCAGCATACCACTTGGAATCCCAATCCTTAATGACGCCGACTCTCATGCCGTGCGGATTAACTTTCTGACCCATTCTATGCCTCCTCCTTTACTTTCTCTCGTCCAAAACGACTGTGATATGAGAGCTTCTCTTCAGGATTCTGTAAGCTCTTCCCTGTGCTCTCGGATGAATTCTCTTCATAGTGGGAGCTGCATTTGCGAAGCACTCAGCAACATACAGGTTGTCTCTTGACATATTGTTGTTGTTCTCAGCGTTTGCTGCTGCAGACTCCAGAAGCTTCTTCACCAGAGTGGAAGCATATCTGGGGTTGTAAGTTACGATACCAATAGCCTCTTCCAGGTTCTTGCCTCTGATGGCATCCAGAACGAAGCAGGCCTTCTGAACAGACACTCTTGCATAAGAAAGCTTTGCTGAAGGTCTGGTGTCTTTATTTGCATTTCTCTCTCTCTTAATCTGAGATCTATGACCCTTTGACATTTAACATGTCCTCCTTTCAATTATGCAATTAGCCTCTCTTTTCGTCGTTACGGTGACCATGGAAGGTTCTGGTAACTACGAACTCGCCAAGCTTGTGTCCAACCATATCCTCTGTGATGTATACCGGTACATGCTTTCTTCCGTCATGTACGGCGATGGTATGACCAACGAAAGACGGGAAGATAGTAGAACGGCGAGACCAGGTCTTAATCACTGCCTTGTTGTCAGCAGCATTCATTGCATCCACAGCCTTAAGCAGGCTCTTGTCTGCGAAGGGTCCTTTTTTAATTGAACGTGACATATCCTATTCTCCTCCTCAGTTACTTAATCGCTCTGCCATCGCGTCTTCTTACGATCAGCTTGTTGGAGCTCTTCTTCTTGTTTCTGGTCTTGAGACCGAGTGCCGGCTTACCCCAAGGAGTGCAAGGTGCAGGTCTACCAACCGGAGCCTTACCTTCTCCACCGCCGTGCGGGTGATCGTTCGGGTTCATAACAGAACCGCGGACTGTCGGGCGGATACCCATGTGTCTCTTACGGCCAGCCTTACCGAGGTTGATCAGGTTATGATCGCCGTTGCCCACAACGCCCATAGTAGCGCGGCAGGAGATCGGAACCATTCTCATCTCGCCGGAGGGCAGACGCAGTGTAGCATACTTCCCTTCCTTAGCCATCAGCTGAGCGGCATTACCTGCGGAACGAACCAGCTGTGCGCCCTTGCCGGGGATCAGCTCGATCGCATGGATCTCAGAACCAACGGGGATAGCAGAAAGAGGAAGGCAGTTTCCCACTCTTGCCTCGGCCTGCTCGCCGGACATAACGGTCATGCCGTCTGTCAGACCGTTCGGTGCAAGGATATAAGCCTTGGAACCGTCTGCATAAGCCAGAAGAGCGATGTTTGCTGTTCTGTTCGGATCGTACTCGATGCCGACTACCTTAGCAGGGATGCCGTCCTTGCTGTTTCTCTTGAAATCGATGATTCTGTATTTCTGTCTGTTGCCGCCGCCCTGGTGACGAACAGTGATCTTACCCTGATTGTTTCTTCCGGCATTCTTGCTCTTAGCAGCAAGCAGTGACTTCTCCGGGGTCTTCTTGGTAACCTCTGCGAAGTCGGAACCGGTCATGTTTCTTCTTGAAGGTGTATAAGCATTATATGTCTTAATACCCATGACTGTTTTTCTCCTTTACAATTGGCCGCGTATAATTGAGAAATTTTTTCACGCGGCATATTCGAACGTTCTGATCCTCAGAATCAAAGGCCTGCGAAAACCTCGATCTCCTTTGAATCCTCTGTCAGTGTAACGATTGCCTTCTTTGTTGCAGCAGTCTTGCCGAATACCATGCCTCTTCTCTTGGTCTTGCCGTCCTGATTCATGGTGTTCACAGCCTTAACCTTGGCGCCGTCGAACATCTTCTCAACAGCTTCCTTTACCTGAGACTTTGTTGCTGCCGGATTTACAAGGAAGGTATATTTCTTGGATGCCATCTCGCCCATGGACTTCTCAGTGATGACCGGACGAAGGATAACGTCGTAATATCTAATGTCAGCCATTATGCGTATACCTCCTCAACTTTCTCCAGTGCTGCCTTGGTAGCAACCACTGTTCCGAACTTCATTACGTCATAAACGTTCAGCTCGTTAACCTGTGCTGTCTTGATGTCAGCAATGTTTCTAGCGGAAAGAACTGTGTTCTGGTCGTTGGAATCCAGAAGAACGAAAGCCTTCTTCACATTCAGTGCATCCAGCATGTTCTGGAAGTTCTTTGTCTTGATCTCATCGAACTTGATCTCATCAACCACGATCAGCTTGTTCTCCTGAACAGCGTTGGAAAGTGCAGACTTGAGAGCCGCTCTCTTCTCCTTCTTGTTCATGGTTGTGGTGTAGTCTCTGGGAACCGGAGCGAATACAACGCCGCCGCCCTTCCACTGCGGTGCTCTGATGGAGCCCTGTCTTGCATGACCGGTGCCCTTCTGTCTCCAAGGCTTTCTTCCGCCTCCTGAAACTTCTGAACGAGTCAATGCCTTCTGTGTGCCCTGGCGCTTGTTAGCCAGCTGTGCAACTACTGCCAGGTGAAGAAGATGGGTATTGATCTCTGCGCCGAAGATAGCGTCGTTCAGATCCATCTTGCCAACTTCCTTACCCTGCATATCAAATACAGATACGTTAGCCATTTAAATGTTCCTCCTTTCTTCCGTCTCAGGCCTTTACAGCTTCTTTAACTGTAACCAGTGCCTTCTTCGGTCCCGGTACCGCACCCTTTACAAGGATGAGGTTCTTCTCAGCGTCTACCTTCACAACAGTGAGGTTCTGAGTTGTCACCTTTACTGCACCCATGTGAGAGGGCATTCCCTTACCCGGAAGCACTCTGGAAGGTGTAGCACTTGTACCGTTGGAACCCTGATGACGATGGAACTTGGAACCGTGTGCCATGGGTCCTCTGTGCTGGCCGTACTTCTTGATAGCGGACTGGAATCCCTTACCCTTTGAAACAGCGGTAACGTCGATCTTGTCGCCCTCAGCGAAGATGTCTGCCTTGATCTCGTCCTGTACCTTGTACTCCTCAGCGTTCTCGAAACGGAACTCTCTCAGGAATCTCTTGCAGGAAACACCGGCCTTGTCAAACTGACCCTTAACCGGCTTCGAAACCAGCTTCTCTCTCTTGTCCTGGAAGCCAACCTGCACTGCCTTGTAACCGTCGTTCTCAACTGTCTTAACCTGTGTAACAACACAAGGGCCAGCCTGCAGTACAGTTACTGGAATCAACACGCCATCTTCGTTCCAGATCTGTGTCATTCCTACCTTTGTCGCTAAAATAGCTTTCTTCATGTGTTCTCCTTTCTACAGCGGATCCTTTCGGATCATACTAGAATCATTTCTTCTTCATCTTGATGTCAACGTAAACACCGGCCGGCATCTCCAGTCTCTGAAGAGCATCCATTGTCTTCTGGTTCGGTGCGATCACGTCGATCAATCTCTTGTGGGTTCTCTGCTCGAACTGCTCACGAGAGTCCTTGTACTTGTGAGTAGCTCTCAGGATGGTGATGATCTCCTTCTTAGTGGGAAGGGGTACCGGTCCTGAAACCTGGGAGCCTGTCTTCTTGCAGCTCTCCACAATTTTTGCGGCTGATTCGTCCACGATTGAGTGGTCGTAAGCCTTGAGGGTGATTCTCATTACTTGACTTGCCATAAAAAAAGTCGCCTCCTATCGGAAATTTGACGATAAGTTGGTGACTGTACACGTAACCGTGCGTATCCCGTTGGAACCCGCACAAAATCCGTTTGCTGTGGAACGGATCTAAATTGTAGTACAGTGACCTGCCGTCAGTTTTGTTAACTTGACATTCGCTCCATGAAGTTCTCTCAGATGACTTATACTTGGTTGCCGGCTCTCAGACCGGATCTTGGCTTTCGTACAGCTGAGCAATCTTTCATTTCAACGCTATCATGTCACAGCGAATATTAAGATAGCATAGCCCGACGACGATTTCAAGCGATTTCTTTCGCAAATTGTTTTTAATCAGGAACACGTCCACGCAATCGGGCGTTTCTTTTCCACCCAGCCGTGCGTATCATCCCTAACCTGGCTTATCTTAACCCATCCCCGCACCGATTGCAAGCACTTTCTTCTATAATATATGTGAAATGTCTTCAGCACAAAAAAAGAGCTTTGCTTTCGCAAAGCCCTTATCTTCTATGATCACTCTATATCAGTTGTCTGCGGGGAGCTGAGCTCCAGGCTGGTGATGGAGCCGGAGGTCAGTACGCCGCCGGCATCGGTCGTGAAGCGATTGCCGTCGCCGTCCTTCACATTCTTCTTGCTCTTCTGCACGTAACCCGAGCTGTTCACCACATAGGTCTTGCCGCCGACAGATACGGTCTGGTACTTCATATCTGAATCCGCCTTCTGCAGCTTACCGTTGTAGTATACATAATTGTTCTTCACACCGGTATAGCCCTTGCCGTTTGTGCTGAAGAAACAGCTGATCTTGTCGCCGTCCTCTTCGGTCAGCGTGATCTTGCCGGTACGCACGGAGCAGTCCGTCTTGGAGGTACCGCAGTAGTAATACGCCGACTCAGAGCTCTCGCTGGTGGCACCGATCTGAATGCCGTAAACCGGATTGCCCTTGCTGTTGAAAAGATAACGCTTGCCGTTGATCTTCTCCACATCGAAGACATCGCTGCCGCCGGCTGCCGGATGTCCGTTGGACTTGAAATAGAACCACTCAACATCTCCGGTGGACAGGTCGCTGTTGTTGTTTCCGTCCTCATCATCCGGACCCACTGTGCTGTACCAGGTATTGGCGAGCCGCTGGCCCATCTTGAAGCTGCCGACATTGGACTCGGCAAAGTACATATAGCCGGCGATCTCCGGGCTGCCGCTCTCGGTCTCTGCCCAGCCGGTGGCCATGCAGCCGTTCTCATCAAAGCCGTACACAATGCCGTCGATGGTCTTGGTGGTCACATAGTTTCCGTCGGAGTGGAACTTCTCACCGGTCCGCTGATTGAAATAAAACCAATAGGTATCGGCACTGGACTTTCCGCTCGGGGTCAGATCCGAAGGGAGAGCCAGCTGCTTCCAGCCGGTCTTCATATCGCCGTTTGCCGGGTCGCAGTAATAATTGTCTCCGTCCACCCAGCCGGTCTGCATCACGCCGCTGCCGTCAAAGTAATAATACTTCTCATTGATCTTCATCCAGCCGTCGGTCTTGATGGAGCCGTCATTGGTGGCATAATACCAGGCGGTACCGCCGTTCACGTTGGCCTTGATCCAGGAATTGGTCACCACCGTCCCGTTGTCATTCTGGTATACGGAATTTCCCGCGCTGTTGGTCGTCCAGCCCGCTGCCAGAGCAGGTGCCGCACCCAATACGGCCATGGCAGCTGCTGCCAGCAGACAGGTTCTAAGCTTTCTTTTCATGTAAAATCCTCCGGGCGCCCCTCGGCGCTGCTTCATTTTCTGCCTATAAATATAAACGCTTGCACTTTTAAAAACAAGCGCTTTTCCCTTAATATGGAGGAAAATCCATTACGATTTCCTTTCCATATCCGCAGGATAATGTCTTCAGCGGAGAGACAGGCGGCTGCTGGCACCGCAGGGCAGCACCAGTCCGCTTTCCGTCACCGGAAGCCCCACCTCCTGAGACTCCACCACACCGCCGAGCCGGGAAGCGATGGCCGTCTCCAGCATATAGCTCATGACCGCCGGCTGCAGTCCCGTCGTATAAGAATTCAGAAGGAAGAACAGGGAATCCTTCGTGAGCAGCTTTCCCGCCAGCTGAATCAGCGGATACACCGCATCCTCGATCTTCCAGATCTCGCCCTTGGGGCCTCTGCCGTAGGAGGGCGGGTCCATGATCACCGCGTCGTAGACATTGCCCCGGCGGAGCTCCCGCTCCACAAACTTCGTGCAGTCGTCCACCAGCCAGCGAATCGGGGCATCTCCCAGCCCGGAGCTCTGTGCATTTTCCTTCGCCCACTGCACCATGCCCTTGGAGGCATCCACATGGGTCACCTGGGCACCGGCCTTTGCCGCCGCCAGAGTGGCGCCGCCGGTATAGGCAAAGAGATTCAGCACCTTCACGGGGCGCTCATCCCCTGCCGCCTTGCGACGTGCCCGTTCTGCCAGAATCTTATCGGAAAACCAGTCCCAGTTGGCTGCCTGCTCCGGAAAAAGTCCCGTGTGCTTAAAGGCAAAGGGCTTCAGATGGAAGGTCAGTGTCCGCTCCGCTGCCGGAAGGGCCTTCAGCATGGGATAGGCGGGCGCCGCGGGGCGATAGGTCACGGCCTTCGCCTCGTTGAACTGACTCTCCCCGTTTCCGCCCAGGGTATAGGAAATGGTCCACTGCTTCGGGAGATCAAAAAATTCCCACTCGCCGCCGCCCTTCTGAGAGCGATGGTAATGTCCGTTCAGCTTCTTCCAGCCCGGGTGCCGGAATCCTGTATTCCAGATAACCTGGGGATCCGGCCGCCGCAGAAGATACTTCCCCCAGCGCTCCAGCTTGTCTCCACCCGAGGTATCCAGAACCTCATAGTCCTTCCAATGATCTGCGATAAACATGCTTTTTCTTCCTTATATATAGATGTGCAGGGCAGACGCCCTATGATATGCGCTAACCTTACGATTATAGCACAGAACCATGCCTGCCGAAAGAGCCGGTTAACGGCCGCCGCTGAGAATCCGGTACGCAGCCGGAAAACGTCGCCGCAAAAAAGAGCTCAGTCCGTGAGTCAGAAGCACCGACAGGATCGGTGCCAGGACATAAAAGAGCAGGCTGAGCATTTCAGGATGCGCGGCTGCAGATCCCCGGGCCAGAAGAAGCGACAGAATGTGCCGCTGCAAACGCACGACGGGATAATGCAGCGCGTAGAGAAGGAAGCTTTCTGTCATCCACTGCCGGGGCTGCGGCAGCGGCAGGCAGGCCAGGGCAAACCAGAAAAGCTGCGCGAGGAAGCAGCGGCAAAGGACCGTGCTCAGCACCAGCGGATGTACTGCCGCGGCCATCAGTGCCCATGAGCGCCAGCGCGCACAGAAAATCGCCGCCGCCAGAAAAGCGAGGCCGTACAGCAGCGGCAGCCGCTTCCCCGGCCGCACCCGGCTTTCCGCGCCGAAGACATTATCCTCTGTATACAGTATGCCTTCAAAAATATCTTTTCCGTGCCGGGCCCAGCAGGCCCCCAGGAGATAATAGAACAGCGCATCCTCGTTGATGAACGGCAGGTCGATCTGTCGATAGATCAGAAGCAGCACAAGTGCCAGGCTCACACAGCCGGCCCGTCGCCGCAGCGTCAGCAGATAGATCACCGGGGCCAGCAGCGTCAGCAGAATCAGCTGCCAGAGATACCAGAAAACCGGATTGCAGCGATACTGCAGCACGGCCGCGGCAAAGGTCGGCAGATCCGGCGCCGCACGCCCGGCAGCGGCATACAGGAGGTAGTACAGCAGATTCCAGCAGCAATAGGGAAGCAGCAGCGAAAAAAAACGCCGCCGCCACTTCTCCGGAATACCGGAAAAGGACGGCAGCGTCCGATAAAACAGATAGGCACTCAGCAGAAAGAAGCCGGGAACCGCCGCCTGCCCCAGAACATTCGAAAAGAAGTTCTGGAAGCAGGCCGGAAAGCCCGCTTCGCCGAGACGCACCAGCTCGGCCAGTGCATTGTCATCTGCTGCCAGGTTGACCCCGTGAAGCAGCACCACAAGCACGGAAAGGAAGAAGCTGTAAAACGTTACCTGCTTTGAAAATCGGCTCATAAATTCAGACTCAGCTGTGCATTGTCCTGGGCATGAAGCTGCTTGTACTCTGCCACCCGGGCATTGATGCGGTCGATGGGATCCAGGATGGTGGAGATGGACATATCGTGATTCATATTGTCGATGAGGAGAGCGATGTATTTCGCCATGTCGACATTGATGTACCACGGTCTCTCCAGAAGCTCCTGGGTCTGATAGATCAGGTTGGTGGTGAGAATACCGGCCAGTGTGCCGTTGGCATATGCCTCGTCAAACTTCTCCAGTCCGTTGGTGAAGAGGCCGAAGGTGCAGCAGGCGTAAACCCGGCGTGCCTTTCTCTGCTTCAGCTCCTTGGCGGTATCAATAAGAGACTCGCCGGAGGAGATCATATCGTCGATGATGATCACGTCCTTGCCTTCCACAGAGGAGCCCAGGAACTCATGTGCCACGATGGGATTCCGGCCGTTGACCACCTGTGTGTAGTCACGGCGCTTGTAGAACATACCCATATCCAGGCCCAAGACATTGGCATAGTAGATGGCACGGTTCATGCCGCCCTCATCCGGGGAAATGATCATCATGTGATCCTTGTCGATGGTCAGATCATCCACATTCTGCAGCAGCGCCTTGATGAACTGATAGGTGCAGGATACGTTGTCGAAGGAATCTGCCGGAATGGCATTCATGACACGGGGATCATGTGCATCGAAGGTCACAAAATTCTCCACGCCCATCTGGTGCAGCTCCTGCAGCATCAGCGCACAGTCCAGAGACTCACGGGTAGCACGTTTATGCTGGCGCGACTCATACATGAAGGGCATGATCACGTTGATGCGCTTGCCCTTGCCGGTGGTGGCCGCGATCAGACGCTTGAGGTCAGCGTAATGATCATCCGGTGACATGTGGTTCACCTGTCCGAACAGGGAATAGGTCAGGGAATAATTCATGACATCCACCAGGAAGTAGATGTCCTTGCCGCGAACGGTCTCCAGAATGGCGCCCTTGGCCTCGCCGGTACCGAAGCGAGAAATCTTTGTGGGCACAATGTAGCTGTCCTTCTGGTAGCCCTCAAAGGCAATGGTATGCTTGTGCTCGCTCTCCCGCTGGCGTCTCCACTCCGCAAGATAATCGTTGATGCGAATGCCCAGGGGCTCAATGGATTTCAACGGAACCAGTGCAAGGGGTCCCACGGGAATTCTCTCAATGAATTCAGATGTTCTGGAATCTGACATTTTTTCTCCTCTCAAAAAAAACAGATTAAAACAGATTAATAGCCATTGAAACCATACCCGATTTTCTGTGAAAAGTCTATGTAAAAAAGGGATAATTTACGGGTAAAGAGCACAGCTTTGCTGAATATTATGTCAATCGCTGGTCCCGTCCGTACAGGGGAACGATCTCGTATTCCGACATGATGCGGGAAACGATGCGGTCCGAATAGATGTCCCGCATGCTCCTGAAGCTTAAATTTGTGGAGATAATGACGGCTTTTCCGAGGATCATGCGCTGGTTCAGCACATAGAAAAGCTTCGACGTGGTGAAGCTGTTCACCAGCTCCGTGCCCAGATCGTCGATCACCAGAAGATCCGCCTGCAGCAGTGCCTCACTGAGCTCCTGCTCTCCCTCATCCTTCAGCATCCGTCCGAAGCTCTCGATGAGATCCGTGCTGGTAAAGTAAATCACGCTGTGATAGCTGTCCAGCAGCGCCTTCGTGATACAGTTGATGAGAAAGGTCTTTCCCGTTCCTGTACCGCCCATGAGGATAATGCTGCCGTGCTTCACATCGAATTCCCGGCACCACTTCTGCAGAGCATCCCGAAGATACCGCATGTATTCCCGGTTGGTCTTGCCGTTGGCCGTGGAGATGGGCTCCCGGTTGTCAAAAATGGACAGATCAAAGTGTTCAAAATTCTGCACCTGCACCAGCTTTTCCACATTGGACTGCCGGTACAAAAGCCGGCTCTGCATGGCCTGGAAGCAATGACATTTCTTCCCGTTGACAAAGCCGGTGTCCTGACAGTCTTCACAGATATACCAACGCTCCAGATAATTCTCCGGATAGCCTGCTTCGCGAAGGCAGCGCCGTTTTTCATCGCTGAGCCGGCGAATCCGCTCCCGAAGTCCGGCCTTCCGGCTCCGGTCTCCCGCCATCAGCGCCTCTGCCGCCGCCACCGACTCTCCGGCAATCTGTTCATCCAACTGCGAAAGAGCAGGAACCTGTCCATACGCTTCCCGTATGCGTTCCTGCTGCTCCCGATAGCTCCGGAGCTGGCGGTCTCCGTAAACCTTCATGATTTCATTGTATTGTGCATTACTCAATGCCATGCTGAATCCGCTCCATTACCTTCTTCTGGGCGATGCGGTCATAGTCCACATCGTTCTGCTGGAAATTGATAAACCGGTTGGGCTTTGAGGACTGACGGCTGCCCCGGGCCTTCTTCTCTTCGAAATCCCGGATCTTCTTCTGGGCCTGCTTCACGGTATGAATGCCGTTCTCATGCCAGTCAATGGCCACCTTGGTGAGATATTTGGAGGAGGTTTTCTCAATACCGGCGCAGTACTCCAGCAGGAACTCAATGAGCTCCGCATTCATCTTGAGATCCTGGTACATATAAGCCAGGGTGTCGATCTGCTGTCCTGTGGGAAGGCTGGGCAGCACGTGCTTGGCCACAAAAAGGATGCCGGCAAATTCCTCATCATCCTGAATCTGCTCCAGACTGCTCTTTCCCGGTGCCGGTACAGCCGCGGCCTTTGCGGCCTTCTTCTGCGCCGTCTCCGTATTCTGTACCGCAGCCCGCTCCAGTGCCTCCTCGGAGGCCGCCAGCTCCGCCTCGGTCTGAATCTCTGCCTCTACCCGCTGTCCGGCACCGCTGGAGAATACGCCCTGCTTCTCCCAGTAGCGCACTGCCCGCTCGATATCATTGTCGGTCAGATTCAGCGCATCCGCTGCATCCTTCACGGAGAACTTCTCTCCCCGATGCCGCAGCATGAAGAGATATACCTTGATGTAATCACCGTTGGCGGCCGCCATATACCGATCCAGGAAATCATTGGAAATGCAGGTCGCATGCACTGCCAGTCTGTCGTCAATATTCGTTCCCATAGCTCAATTTCACCCCAATCTTCTGATTTGTGGAGTGATGATAACACACTTTATTTTGCACTTCAACGGCAGTGCTCCACAACTTTATCCACATAACTTATCCACATCCCGGTGGATAAAGTGGACTACTGAAAAGTCAAGAATGACGGCATTCCCATTTATTATTTCGCAGTGGCAAAAGCACGGAAATACGTGCTTCCCGAATTGCAGAACAGATGAATGCTATGTATTTTCGCTATGGGAAGCAGCGACTTATCCACATTTTCCGGTGGATTTCCATCCACATTTGTGGAGAAAAAATCAAATAAATCCTCTGCGCACAAAAAAGAAGGCCCTGCTGCGCAAGGCCTTCTTTTCTTTTAAATTACGCTTCCAATTCTGCTCCGGGCAAGGTCAGCAGCGCATCTCCTACCTTATAGATGTCGCCGGCGCCCATGGTGATCAGAAGATCGCCGGGCTGCAGCTTCTCCTCCAGGAATTTTTCAATTTCCTCGAAGCTGGGAATGTAGTAAACATTGGTGTTCTGCTCCAGCATATGCTGCCGGAGATCCGCCGAGCTGATGCCGATGGTATTCTTCTCCCTGGCGGCATAAATGTCCGCCAGAACGATCTCGTCCGCCGTGGCCAGTGCCCCGGCAAAATCGTCCATCAGCGCCGCTGTGCGGGAATAGGTATGGGGCTGGAAGGCCACCCAGAGCTTTCTGTGGGGATACTTCTTCGCCGCCTCAATGGTCGCCGCAATCTCCTGCGGATGGTGGGCATAGTCATCAATGATGGTGAAGCCGTTTACCGTTCCCTTCTTCTGGAAGCGGCGGTCCGTACCGGTGAAGCGCTTCAGTGCTGCCGCAATGGCCTTCATATCCACCCCGAGCTCCCGCGCCACAGCTATGGCCGAAAGAGAGTTGTAGATATTGTGCTCGCCGGTGACGCCCAGGGTGATCGGGCAGATCTCCTCTCCTTTTTCAAATAGGGTATAGGTGGGCCGGGCAAAGCGGTCATAGCTGATAAAGTTTGCCGTGTAGTCCGCCGTCCGGTCATGGCCAAAGGTCACCACCTTGCAGGAAAGTCCCTCTGTGAAATACTCAAAATGGGCAATGTCCTTGTTGATCACCAGAAGACCGTCCTTCGGCAGACGCTCCGCAAAGCGCCGGAAGGAATGCCGGATGTCGTCCAGATCCTTGAAGAAGTCCAGATGATCTGCCTCCACATTGAGGATCACCTCGATCGTCGGGAAAAAAGAAAGGAAGGAATTCGTATACTCACAGGCCTCTGCCACGAAGAGCTCCGACTGTCCCACACGGATGTTGCCGCCGATGTCCTTCAGCATGCCGCCTACAGTAACGGTAGGATCCCGATGTGCCTCCAGCAGAATCTCCGTGATCATAGAGGTGGTCGTGGTCTTGCCGTGGGTACCGGAGATGTTGATGGCCTGCCGGTAATTCCGCATGATCTCTCCCAGCAGCTCTGCCCGGGTCAGAAGGGGAATGCCGGCAGCTTCTGCCGCCCGCAGCTCCGGATTGTCCGGATGAATTGCCGCTGTGTAAACAACTACATCAATGGAACCGTCAATGTTCTCCGCGCTCTGCGGCGAGCTGATCCTTGCGCCCAGCTCCCGCAGATGATCCGTCAGCCCGCTTTCCTTCATATCGGAGCCGGACACCGTGAAGCCGCGATCCAGCAGGATCTCGGCGAGACCGCTCATGGAAATACCGCCGATGCCGATGAAATGGACATGTACGGGCTGATCAAATTTTATCTGATACATAATTGCTGCCTTTCCTTTATCGAAACGAGCTTATGCCTTACGGAAAATATGCTGTCTTGCGGGCTCCAGTGCTGTCAGCAGCACATTGCCCAGAACACCGATGGCCAGTACCTCACCGAAGCCCACTGTCAGCATCAAGTAAGGAATCATGTCCGTTGTGCCGTAGGCATAACGCAGCACGAAGGGGATAATGACGGTGTTGGCCGCGATGGGCGGCACGCATACCAGCCACTTGTTCACCTTACGAAGCTGATAGCTTCCGACGGCACCGATCAGGGTTGCCAGTGTGCCGAAGATAATGTCCGGCAGCGCTGCACCGCCCAGAATGTTGCCCAGGAGGCAGCCGATGGCCACACCCGGCACACCCGCAAAGGTGAAGTAGGGCAGAATACAGAGCGCCTCTGAGATCCGGAACTGGATCGCGCCGAAGCTGATGGGAGCGAAAGCCAGGGTCAGCGCCACATAAATGGCGGCGATGACAGCTGCCTGCGCAAGCATAGTCGTTGTCTTGTTCATTTTTCAGTTCTCCTTTAGTTTTGTTTTACGTGTGGAAGGTCTCGAACACACTTTGTCTTGATAACCCATGCATTATAGCATCGCGTCATCCTTTTCACAAGGCAGAATCCGCGGATTTCACGGCCAGCTCAACGGCCGCCGGAATCTGCAGCTTCCCGCTGAGTGCTTTTCCCGGGACACTGCTCTGCAGATGCTCCGCCCGAATCTCCCGGTTGACATGCTCCACCTCCGTGAGGAAGCTCTCCGCCGACAGAATCCGCACACTGTCATCAGACCAGGTAATGACCTGCACCACCCGGTCGCTGGTGGCGATGCTCACCTGATGCTTCTCCGACAGCTTATGCGAAAGCTGCTCAATATACTCGTCCGCTGTCTGCGCCTCCTTTGTGAAAACCACCTCTATATTATGGTAGCGGAACTGCTCCACTGCATGCCCCTGCACCCGGTAGGCATCAAAAACCGCGATGACCTGCTGCTCCGTATAGCCCTGATAATTCGAAAGAATTTCCAGCAGCCGCCCCCGGGC
>CAVELT010000092.1:0-18955 GCA_963616545.1 Dysosmobacter segnis
GGGCACGCTTGCGGGAGGTTGCCTGCTTGGACTTGGAAGCATTGGCCGAGAAGCGCTGAATGAATTCCTGCAGCTCCTTGATCTTCTCCTCCTTCTTCCGATTGGCCTCCTTCTGCTGCCGCACAATGAGCTGTGAGGACTCGAACCAGAAGTCATAGTTTCCGGCGAAGAGGGTGATCTTGCCGTAGTCAATGTCGGCAATGCTGGTGCAGACCTTGTTCAGGAAGTAACGGTCATGGGACACCACGATCACGGTATTCTCGAAATTGATCAGGAAATCCTCCAGCCACTCGATGGAGCTCATATCCAGATGGTTGGTGGGCTCATCCAGCAGCAGGATGTCCGGATTGCCGAACAGCGCCTTCGCCAGCAGCACCTTCACCTTCTCGGCGCCCTTCAGCTCGTTCATCTGCTTATAATGCAGGCTGCTGTCAATGCCCAGACCGTTCAGCATGGTCTCTGCATCCGCCTCCGCATTCCAGCCGTCCATCTGGGCAAACTCAGCCTCCAGATCGGCAGCCCGGATACCGTCCTCGTCAGAGAAATCCGGCTTGGCATACAGGGCATCCTTCTCCTTCATGATCTCATAGAGACGCTGGTTGCCCATGATCACCGTATCCAGTACCGTGTAGGCATCATACTTGAACTGATCCTGCTCCAGCACGGACAGTCTCTGTCCCGGTGTAATGACGATCTCGCCGGAGCTGGGCTCCAGCACACCGGACAGAATCTTCAGGAAAGTAGACTTTCCTGCACCATTGGCACCGATCACGCCGTAGCAGTTGCCCTCCGTGAACTTGATATTCACATCCTCAAAAAGAGCCTTCTTGCCGACTCTGTAGGTAATGTTGCTTGCTGCAATCATCTATACTTTCCTCCTGTATCTTCGCTTAGAAAAGGAGGCAGTGACTGCTGCCTCCTTACAATTGCGCTGATTATACCGAATATCCCGGGGAAATGCAAGTCCTCCCCACATTCCGGCAGCGCACATATTCTCATTACTTTGACCGTACGAAGGGCTTGCCGTTGGCCGCCGGTGTATGACCTGCACCCACGAAGAAGATCAGGGTCAGCAGCGTCACCACATAGGGGATCATGGACAGCAGGTTCGGCGATACCAGATTGGTGCCGCCCAGCAGAGACTTGACGCCGTTGCAGAAGCCGAAGATCAGACAGCCGATCAGCGTGCCCTGCGGTGTGAACTTGCCGAAGATCACCGCTGCGATGGCAATGAAGCCCTGTCCCACGATAACCGCCGGACGGAACTGTGAAACCGTCGCGAGGGTCACAAAGGCACCGCCCAGACCGGACATGAAGCCGGAGAAGATCACGCAGGCATAACGCACATGATAGACATTGATGCCCAGGGTCTCGCAGGCCTCCGGATGCTCACCGGCTGCCCGGAGCCGCATGCCGAAGCGGGTCTTGAAGAAGACAAACCACAGCAGCGCCACGATGATGAAGCTGAGATAGGCCATGGGGTAGGTGGAGATCACGTTGTAGCCGAAGGAGCCGGCCGGGAAAGCACCCACAAACATCTTCGGCAGCTTGGCAGAGATCTCCAGGGCAGGTGAATCCGAGGAATCGAAGATCGCCTTGCACATGAAGAGGGCGAGACCCGGTCCGATGAAGTTAATGGCAGTACCCGCAATGGTCTGGTCCGCCTGCATGCTGATGCAGACGACCGCATGAAGGAGTCCCAGCACCGCACCGGCCAGTCCGCCGCAGAAGAAGCCCAGCCAGCCGTTGCCGGTAAAGTAGGCCACGCAGGTTCCCACGAAGGCGCCGATGGTCATCATGCCCTCGATGCCGATATTGACCACGCCGCTCCGCTCCGTGAAGCAGGAGCCCAGACCCGCCAGAAGCAGAGGCGGTGTCGAGATGAGGATTGCATTGATTACCAGTCCCAGATATGTCACAAACATCAGTCCTTACCTCCGTTCTTCTCCATCGCCTTGATCACCATGCTCTTCAGCTTCGGGGTGATGGCAATGAAAATGATGATGGTGCCCATGATAATGTTGATGACCTCATTGGGCACATTCACAACCGTCAGCTTGTTTCCGCCGTACTTCATGGCGCCGTAGAAGAAGCCCGAGAAAATGCAGCCGATGGGGTTCGTTGCACCGATCAGCGCCACCGTGATGCCCTGGAAGCCGTACTGCTCCTGGGATGCGAACTGTGCCACACGGCCGGACATGCCCAGCACCTGCACCGCACCGCCGAGACCGGCCAGCATACCGGAAAGCGACATGGAGGTCAGGAAGATCCGCTTCGCATCAATGCCCGCATACTCGGCTGCGGTCTGCGAAAAGCCCACCGCACGAAGCTGATAGCCGAAGGTGGTCTTGGCCATGATGAACCATACCAGAACGGCTGCTGCCAGCGCCAGGAAGATGCCCCAGTGTACGTCCGTACAGCCCGTTGCCTTGGCCACGGCATCCGGCATCTTGATCATGGCAGAATCCAGAATGTTCCGGCTGGCATCTGCACCCTGATCGGTATGGATGGCCTTCAGGTTCACCACGAAGTTGGAAAGATAGAAGGCGATCCAGTTGAACATGATATAGGAAAGCACCTCATGAATGCCCCGCTTTACCTTCAGGATACCCACAACGGCACTCCACAGGGCACCGGCCGCTGCTGCTGCCAGGATGCAGACAATGGCATGGATGGGTGCCGGCATCGGACAGAGGATGCCGATGACCAGTGCGGCCAGAGAGCCCACCACATACTGTCCCTCGGCGCCGATGTTGAAGACACCGGTACGGAAGGAGAAGGCCACAGAAAGTCCTGTGAAGATCAGAGGCGCCGCATAAACAACACTGTATACCGTGAACTTGGTCTTGCCGAAGACACCGTTCAGGAGCTTGCCGTAGGCCACCGCCGGACTGACGCCGATGATCAGCAGCAGCACCGCACCCACCAGGAAGCCCAGCAGAATGGCAATTAACGTATACAGCATGGTGCTTTTTAAAATTTTCTGTTTCATGATGCCTTTCCTCCTGCCATCAAAAGTCCCAGCTGATACTCATCTGCCTCTGCGCCCGGCATAGATCCGTTGATCTGTCCGTCGAAGATGACCTCGATACGATCCGAAAGACTCATGATCTCATCCAGCTCGAAGGAAACCAGCAGGATGGCCCGGCCCTTGTTCCGCTGCTCCACCAGATACTTATGCACGAATTCGATGGCACCTACGTCCAGTCCGCGGGTAGGGTTGAAGGCGATCAGCAGGTCCTTGTCATTCGTTACCTCTCTGGCAATGATGACCTTCTGCTGATTTCCGCCGGAAAGCTGCCCTGCCAGACGGGTCTCACAGCCCTGCGGCCGGATGTCGAACTTGTCGATCATCTCCGTGGCATGCTCCTGGATCACCTTTTTCTGAAGAATGCCGTTCTTTGCATAGGGTGCCTCCCCGTAATTCTGCAGGATCAGATTCTCCGCCACCGTAAAATCCAGCACCAGACCATGCTTCTGCCGGTCCTCCGGAATGCTGGAAATGCCCTTTTCAAAGAGCGTCCGGGCATTCTTGTTGACCACATTTTCCCCGTTCATGATGACCTCGCCGGACACCGCCTTGCCGAGACCCGTGAGGATCTCCACCAGCTGAGACTGTCCGTTTCCGTCAATGCCGGCCAGTCCCACGATTTCTCCGGCATGCACCGACAGATTCAGACCCTTCAGGATCTCCACGCCGCGGTAATCCTTCGCATGAAGGTTCTTCACCTCCAGCACCGCCTTGCCGGGCGCCTGGGGCTTCTTGTCCACCTTCGAGTTCACCTGTCTGCCGACCATCATGGCCGCGAGATCATCCTCGGAGCAGTCTGCCACCTTCACCGTATCGATATACTTGCCGCGGCGGATAATGGTGCAGTTGTCCGCACAGGCCTTGATCTCCTTCAGCTTATGCGTGATCAGCACCACAGACTTTCCGGCTGCCGTCAGATTCCGGATGATCTCCATGAGCTCGTCGATCTCCTGCGGTGTCAGAGAAGCCGTCGGCTCGTCCAGGATCAGCATATCCGCACCGCGGTACAGCACCTTGAGAATCTCCACTCTCTGCTGCATGCCGACGCTGATGTCCTCTACCTTTGCATCCGGATCCACCTTCAGATTGTACTGACCGGAAAGCGCCAGAATCTTCTCCTTGGCGGTCTTCAGGTCCACCCGCAGTCCCTTCACCGGCTCAGAGCCCAGGATAATGTTTTCGGTCACCGTAAAGGGCTGCACCAGCATAAAGTGCTGATGCACCATGCCGATGCCCAGTGCGATGGCCTTATCCGGGTTGCTGATCACCACCTCCTGTCCGTTGATGCGGATGGTGCCGGAGGTGGGCCGGAACATGCCGTAGAGCATGTTCATCAGCGTACTCTTTCCTGCGCCGTTTTCTCCGAGAATCGCATGCACCTCGCCCTTGTGAACGGTCAGATTCACGTGATCGTTGGCAGTGAAATTGCCGAACTTCTTCACGATATCCTTCATTTCAATGACGACGGTATTTGCATCCATATTGCTTTTCATATGTCATTCCTCCGTCTGCTGAACAGTAGTTTCTTTATATCAGTACAATGTCTTCCATCCCCTCGGCCGCGGCCAGCGCCTTCAGCTCCTGCAGCTCCTCCTGTGAGGGACTGCGGAACTGCCGGTACTGCTCACGAACACCCATGGGACGATAGGCGATGATCTTGTATCGAATCGCTTTCTTTTTTAAATAGGGCTTTAATGCCCGGGCGGTTTCCCGTACGGTCCCGGCACAGTCATAAAGCGCCGGCACAATGACCGTCCGTACCTCCTCGAGCTTCCCCTTTTCCGCCAGGAAGACGAGATTTTTCCGGATCAAAGCATTATCCGCATCCGTGACCGTCCGGTGCTCCTCCGGCTGCCAGGCCTTGATATCCAGCATGACACCGTCGATGCAGTCCAGAAGTCCTGCCGGATCCGCCTCGAAATCATAGGTGCCGTTGGCATCCAGAAGATAGCCGAGTCCCTCTGCCCGGCACAGCTTCCCCAGCTCCCGCAGAAAATCGGGATGCAGGGTGCATTCTCCGCCGGAAACCGTGACGCCCCGGATGAAGGGCACATTTTTCAGAATTTCCCGGAGACAGTCCTCCGGCGTCATCCAGCGGATCCGCGGACTGGCATCATGAGGACAGAGATGAATGCAGGTATCGCAGCCGCAGCACTTTTCCTGATCAAAGCAGACCCTTCCGTCCGCCAGCGAAAGCGCCCCCGCCGGACAGCTTTCCACGCATTTGCCGCAGTTCTGACAGAGACTGCGGGTCTCCGGATTGTGGCAGTATTTACAGTTGATATTGCAGCCCTGCAGAAATACCGCCGTCCGATTGCCCGGACCGTCCACTGCACTGAAGGGGATGATCCGGTTGACAGGTGCCAGCATTAACGTACCTTACGCTCCAGGATGTGGCCGTTGTGCTTGGCACCCATACCCAGGGCTGTGGTATCGTGCTTCACATTCTCGCCGCGCTCCAGCTTCTCGATCTCCGAGCGCTTCACCAGATAGCCGGTGATGCGGATCACATCCGAGTCACTCGCATAGAAGGACAGATACCGCAGGTTCTTCCGGAAGGAGCCCTTGATGATGTCCAGCACATAGTCCGGATTTCTGTGCACCGTCATGTCGATCGGGAAAATGTCTCCGGTGCCGGACGGGAAGTAGTGGTGGAAGTGACTGAGCACCTCCAGCTGATCCACCAGATTCTCCGGCTCCTCTCCGATGGGAATCCGGGTGCCCGGCGTCACGCCGATGTCACTGGCAATGCCTACCTGCGCATGCAGCAGGAAATGTCCGCCGGTGGCCTCGCAGTACTTGTTCACATGCTGATCATTGAAAGCCTTGATGCAGTCCATGATGCGCACGCCCAGTGCCGTGGCCTCCTCGCTCTTTCCGAAGCGAAGTCCCTGCTTTCCTTCCTTCTCCAGAAGGATGTCCACTGCCTCAGCCAGACCTACCAGGCCGAACATGGCGGTGAACTTATCCCGGTGAATGAAGCCCTCCTTCGCGAGGAAGTTGTTCTCGAAGAAGCCGCTTTCCTCCACGATGAAGCGGATCCGCTCGTCCATATACCGGGCCTGAATGTCCATCACATAGGGGAGCTCCCGGTTCAGGAAGTCCTCCGTGTCCTTCGCCCGCTTCGCAATGTTGCCGAGGATCAGCCGGCAGAGGGTATAGGAGCCGCCGCCGTACTTCAGTCCGTTGTAGCAGGAGGCGATGACATAGTCATCCTTCAGCTCACTGCGGAACATGCTGTGGTTCGCAAAGCTGGGCTTCGCGCTGGCCAGTGCCGCCTTCACCGCCAGCAGCGCGAAATCATCCGGTGTGATGCTCTCATCATACTTCATGGTGACGTTGGGCACCGCATCCTTCGTCTCTGCAATGGCCTGCAGCAGCAGACGTCCGGCCTTGCTGTCCTCCGGCCCCAGGTTCGCATGAGAGAAGGAATCCAGAATGGTCCGGTCCATGTTGATAAGGAAGAGCTTGATGAGCTTCAGCGCCTGTGCCTCGTCCATGTCCTGTACAAAGGGATCCAGCAGCTTGTCCAGCGCACCCACATAAACCGGATAGTTGGTGACGGACGGCACATGCTTATAGAAAATCTCCAGATCGTTGACGGCCTCATACAGATCCGTCGGCGGCGTCAGGTTCAGAAACTGAGAACCCTCCCGGAAAAAGCGGTCATAATCCGGAATGATGTAACGGGGCCTGAGAGGTGCATGGCCCTCTGACAGATCGCAGATGCACTGCTCTGAAATCGGCCGGTTCAAAAGCTCGTCCAGGCCCTCCGGCAGATCCAGCACCTCCAGCAGAGAATCCGCCAGATTTGCCATGGTGGCCACCTTCTGTTCATGGGTCAATGTCTTTGACTCCACTGTGTTCAGCATTTCCTGACGCGTCTCGTTTACCCGCGTCATACTGATGTCTCTCATTACGCAAACTCCTTAAAAATGTATCACAGAGATTCATCTCGAGCCTGATGCCCGCGATGTAATATTTCTATTATAGCATTTATTTTTCATATCTCTATGCTTTATAAAAAATATTCCACCGGGCTCCTTCGGAATATAAAAAGACCATCCGGCCATACACTGCAGCTCTGCAGCATATATGCCAAATGGTCCTTTTCCCCTGTCACGCGGGCGCAGCAGGGCGCCCGCGTAACCGCTCAGATTTCAGTCATCAGTCATCCAGCTGGTAAACATCACCGTACTTGGCCTCGAAGTCAGCCTTGTTGTCCGGAACTGTGATCTCACCGTCCACGATCTTCTTCTTCACATCCTGGATCTCGGTCAGCATCTCATCACTGAGGTTATCTGTTGTCGGTGCGATATCCACACCCTCATCAGCCAGGGAGTAGGTCTTCACACCGCCCTGAACAGTACCCTCAAGGGTCTCCTTTGCCACATCATAAACGGCATTATCCACTCTCTTCATAGCAGAGGTCAGGATGGTCTCCGGTGCCACAGAGCTCTGATCGGAGTCAACACCGATGGCCCAGATACCGGCCTCCTTGCAGGCATCGATCACGCCCAGACCGGTACCGCCTGCTGCATGGAAGATTACGTCTGCACCGTCTGCGATCATGGTATTGGCAGCGGTCTTGCCGGCAGCGGTATCTGCGAAGGAGTTCGCATTGTTCTGCAGAACGGTTACATCCGGGTTGGCATCAATGGCACCTGCCACATAGCCGTAGCCGAACTGGTTCATGATATCGGTGGACATACCGAGAACGATACCTACCTTGTTGCTCTTGGTGGTCTTGCCGGCAATGTAGCCTACCAGGTAGGAGGCCTGTGCCTGCTCGAACATAAGGCTTGTGACATTGTCATAATCTGCCAGTGTGGCATCATCTACGATGGCAAACTTCTGATCCGGATTGGCGTCTGCCTCCTCCTTCAGTGCATCTGCCAGTGCATAGCCGATACAGATGATCATGTCATAATCCTCATCCAGGAAGGTCTCGATGTTCGGCTTGTAATCTGCGTCGGTATGAGACTCCAGGTAGTTGGCCTCGATGCCCAGCTCCTTCTGTGCTCTCTGCAGACCCTGCCAAGCAGAGGTATTGAAGGAACCGTCGTTGACACCGCCCAGGTCTGTGATGATACCTACCTTCACATCGGAAGCATCCTTGGCCTCCGCTGCAGCGGCAGTCTCACCCTCTGCTGCCTCGGCAGCCTTTGTGGTTTCACTGCTGCTTGTGGATGATGAAGAGCCGCAGGCTGCCAGAGAAGCAACCATAGAGGCAGCCATCGTAAGCGCAACAAGTCTTTTTTTCATAGCTTTTTCCTCCTAAAGATGCGGGATCCCGAGACCCCGCACACATATTAAACATGTTTATCTATTATAGGAAACTTTCGAAAGGCGTGCAAGGATTTGTTTTACATACTGCTTACAGAAACTGCAGCAGGAAGCTGAGCACCGACTTCACATCGAGGCCGCCGTCCAGCAGCTGTCCCAGGGCAGAATTGATCAGCGCCGCGCCGAAGCCCATGAACAGGAGCAGCAGAAGGAAGAGCACGCAGGCAATAGAAGACAGCACCGTGCTGCGGATGGCCTCCCGGCTCTCCATCTCCGACAGGCTCAGGGCCGCCATATAGCGGAATACCATCTGCAGCGGCAATGCAGCAAGCTCCAGCAGAAGGGCCAGGAACCAGAGCCCCGGCAGGACCAGCAGCATGCTCAGAAGATGCACGAGACAGATCCCGAGATCCGCCGCCCAGAAGCAGGGAAGCACGTGCTGCAGACAAAGCTGCCGCCGGCTCCGGCTCAGAAGAAAGAAGACAAAGGGATAGAGCAGAGACAGAAGGGCATAAAGAAGCCCCAGCTGCAGCCCGCCGACAAGGCCGCCGAGCAGAAGTCCCATCACCAGGAAGGGCAGAATGCCGAGAAGATACACCAGCCAGGCTGCCGTATGTCCCGTTTTTTCCGGCTCCCGGGAAATGACCGCCTGCGGATCCCTCAGAAAATCCCGCAGCAGCTGCCGGAGCTCACCGAGAAGTCCCCGGGCCTCCGGCAATGCCTCCGCCGAAAAATCCTGCATCCTTTCCTTAAAGCTCGCTTCTCTCTCCGGTCTGTCGGCAGTCTGTGCCGGCTTCTTTTCCGGCACTGCCGCAGCCGCCTTCAGAGCCGTCAGCTCCTTTTCCATCCGCTTCAGCCGCTTTTTCGCTTTTTTCAGCTTTTCCTGATATTTCTTTTTTTTGCTGTGTTTGCCCATCCTATTGTCCCAAAATGTGGATAACTTTCCGTAATTTTGCGGTTATCACCGCTTGTCCACTGATTTATCCACAGTTTTTTGCACTTTTACACATAGTTATCAACATCAGTGTAGCATAGACATGGTTAGGCTTCAAGGAAGAACCCGGCGAAAAAAATTACGCGATTGTGATACCGTCACTGTACGGTGCCGCCCATTAACTGAATCAGTGCCAGGTTTTCATCACTGGTACCGCTGTAGTTTGTAAATCCCAACAGCTCTGCGCAGTATTTTCTGGTTTCGAAATCAGGAGAAATACCGCTGAGCATAAATGCATCGATTACAGAATGTCCCACATAACCTGTCAGGAAATCACTGAGGTCAATATCATCGGATTCTACATCTACACTGTCCTCTGCTGTGAGATAGCTGGTCAGAATATCCAGAGTACTGCCTACATCCTCTGCTGCAGATTCATAAAGATAATAGGTGGTGTCATCTTCTGTCAGCTCAAAGCAGTAGCTGTCCCCTTCCTCAGACAGATTCCAGCCCAATTCATAGGAGGTATCTGTTTCATCATCAATGATCGTTAAATGCTCATAGTCAAGACTCCAAAGGCCGGAAATGGACTGTGTCTGTATTTCGCCATTGTCACTATAAAGAAGGTCAAAATATGCCTGGTCACCTTCAAAATAGAAGATCATGGCTGTCTCATCCCCGGAACCGATCCAGTACGTTCCCTGCGCTACATATTCGATGACACTGGCTGTGGTCATCATCTGGTCCAGTGTTGTTTCCAGATTGCTTCCGTCCCCTTCACTAGATAAGATAATATCATCTAGCTGGATATATTCTCCGTTTTCCGTGAAATACCAGTCAAAATCAAAGGTTGTAGGCTCATCGGAGTAATCTTCATTCAGATACAGATAAAAGGTATCAAAATCTGCTTTCCAGTAGCCATCCAGATCTGTCAGCTCTCCGTCTGTATCCAGGATCGCCAAATAAACGCCTTTTTCATCAAATGCCGCCACCATGATCTCCTGGGTGCCGGAGATGCCCGCCCAGGTGGTTCCGGGCAGAATATCTGCCATTTCAGAGTCATTGACTGCCTCTGTTTCACTTTCTGCTGCAATGGTCTCGACTACTGCCTCTTTTTTATCAGCCACCACTTTTTTAGATGATCCGCCGCATCCTGCAAGAGAAATACACATAGCGGCCGCTGCTGCCATAGCTGTTCCTTTTTTCATACTATTCATTATCCTTCTCATTATTTCTCCTCCATTTCCATTTCGTTGAAGCGTCTCAGACGCTCCCTGGCTGCTTCTAACCGGGCTTCTATGTCTGTGGACGGCTCCGGCTTTTGTTCCTTTGGGATTGATCCTGTTTCTTGTGTCTGCTTTGTCGGTTCGCGCATTCCTGCTGACCTGCGCTCTGTTTTCCGGAGCTTTTCCCCGGCAACGGTCCCGATCGTTCCCCCTGCGATACCGCCGATGACGGCCCCAACAGCTGCTGCAGCAGTATTGGATCCCCATTCAGGAAGATCAAGATCTATTGCCCCGGTAACTGCGTTGTCCGTTGGTACTGATATCGTTTCTGCCGTCTGCGTGGCTGACACGCCGGCCGGTGCTGTTACTGCCTCTGCCGCCTGTGTCGCTGACACGCTGACTGTCACCTCCGGTGCCGCCACATTTCTTGCATGCTCGCTTATCTGGTCAATACTTGTGCTGCTTCCTACAAGCACAGGATTTCCGTAAAAATCCCTGTTATGGGCGCGGAACTGGCTGCTTTTGGTCACTGCTTTCTTCTGCGCGGCGGTATACTTCTCTTTCGACTGCGCTAAGGCCTTTGTCATAAGAAGCAGCACGCCTGACCTTGTTTCCAAAGACGCAGACAGCTTTGTAAGCGCCTCACGCACGCCCTCCAGCATGGCATCCTTGCCTAAGGCTGCCTTTACCTTTTTGATCTGCTCTATGGTCTGATCCAGATTTTTAACTGCTTTTTCATACTCTTTTTTCTGCTGCTCCAAACTGTCTGCCGACACTTTTACAGAAGCCATAGGCAACCTCCTATTTCAGGTTGATCTTCAGTTTCGCTGCAGAACCGGAGATCTTCTTTTCATTGGCGCTGTATACATCTGCTGCTTCTGAAAGCGTCAGGGCATAGGTATTGACGACATTCAACACCTCTTCACACTTTCCGATAATGGCATCGAAACGGCTGTAAAACTCCGCAGAGCCGCTGCCTGTCCAGGTAGATTTCAGGTTTTTTACTGCCGTTTTGCTTTCAGATAAATAGCTGTACATGTTTTTGTATCCTGTTTTAATGTCATTGGAATAATTTTTCAGCTGCTTGGGATCCACTTTGATATTCGCGTCTGCCATTTTTTCACCCCCTTTATTTGCCCAGATATTTGTGTACCAGATCCATGGCTTTGTTATCTGCCTGTGTATAACTGTTGGAAAATTCCCCCAGAGCTGCTCCCATCTGCTGTAGGATCTGGGTCAGCTGCGCCAGATTGGCCTTATCTGCCTGATACCGTTTCAGATAAGAAGCACTGGCTTCTCCGCTCCAGACAGAGGACACCTTCTGGATATTTTCATCCAGCTTATTCATCTCACTTTTCATTTTTGCTGCCAGATTGCTGAGATTCACCCCTGTGGATTTTAATTTTGCCGCATTTACCTGCTGTGATGACATTTGCTCTCCCTCCTGTCTCCTGCTTATTTTCTGCTCACCACTGATTTCGCCTGTGCTTCTGCTTTGTCCATGGAAGTGCAGGCATCCCGCAGGACAGCAGCAACCTCCCGCAAGGATGCTGCGGCTTTTGCCAGATCTGTGCCCTGTTCCTGCATGCATTTCACAAATATCCCACCGGCTTTTCCTGACCATGCAGCAGCCACTGCCTCATTTGCGGAATTTATCACTTTTACGGTCTGGTTCTGAATTTGGTCTGCTGCCTCTTCCAACAGCTTCGCCTGCTTTTTTACTGCCTGGGAATCAAAATTGATGGCTGCCATTACCGCATCCCTCCAAACTTCAGTTTTCCTGCATTCCTGCTTACTGCTTTCTCCGTATCCTCATACACTCCCGCCAGCTCATTCAGAACCTTTACATAATTTTCCAGCATGGTAATGATCGCCCCGGCGCTTTTCTTCAGCTGTCCCGCCACTGCATAAATGTCATCTGCGCTTTCTCCAGCATAGGAATCCTGGAGCTTTCGAAAATATGCATGCGTGGCGTCTGCATTGGATACAATAGACTTTTTTATGGAAGTGATCTCCCTGACTGCCCGCAGCAGCTCTTCTGTATTGATCCGGCTGGTTCCGTCTCCTGCCATGTGCCGCCTCCTGTTCCTTCTGATTGCTCTGATACCGGATCACGATATGTGATCCAGACGTTATCCCTTTGCAGCTGTCCGGAGCTGGCTGCTGATTTCTTCTTCTGCCTGCTCCAGTTCATCTGCAATCCAAACGAGGCCTTCTGCTACCTCCGCATACTGATCTGCCATTTCATTAAGAGCAGCCCGGTCCTTCTGATAATTTTGCAGAAAACGGTCCTTTACCTCACTGCTCCAGGTACTGCTAAGTCCCTCAACGGCCGCCTGAAACCGTTTTGCTTCTTTCCGCACCTCCAAAGCCGCAGTCTCCACCTTTTTCGCCGCAGAGCGCAGCATATCCGGATCCGTTTCCATTTTATTTCCTGCCATGCTCTCCTCCTGTTTCTGCCGGTAAATGACCGACATCCTTACACCATGACCACCCGACTGCCGTTTTTGATCCCCACTTCCCGAAAAGTCTCATTATCCTGAATCAGACCTTCCAGCTCCACAGAGCCGAAAACAACATTATCCACTCCGGCAAATAGGTCGTAGCCTTCCAATTCCGCAATTTGCTTCATGATCTGCTGCTTTGCCGTGCCGACCTTCATGCGGTCATCCAACATAAATTCATAGGTTTTGGCATTTCCCGGTATCTCGATCTCCAAATGGATCTTACTCATGTTCCCCCTCCTTTATAAACGGTGTCATAAAGAGTACTGCTTTTCCTTCCCGTTCGGTAAATGCAGCACCGGGGGGATAGGCCCTGCTGCGTTCAGAAGGCGGTACTTCATATTCGAAAATACCCTGCTCATCAAATGCTCCTCCCAGGTGGATCCCGGCTTTCCACCCGCAAAACTGACGAAGTGCCCTGTAGCCGGCCAGCGCTTCATATTCTCTCGGGGACAGCGCCATAAAGAAATGCAGCTTATGTTCCATTCCCTTTTCAAAGACGGTCTCCAGAACCTCACTGACATCGAAATCCTCGCTGTACACTGCTTCCATAAATTCAGACCCACTGTTGATCAGAAGAACCATACGCGTATGCTCCTTTAAGGCTTCTTTCACAGATTTTCCTGTCTGCCTTGCCTCATAAACCAGCTCATTGCGCTCTCCCAATCGGGGCAGAAGCACATTTTCCGTAAAATGATAAAGCTCCTCTTTATCCGTCATGTAGCCGTCCAGCGCATTTTCACCGGAAAATCCTTCCAATTCCCTTAAGCAGCCGTCAAACACATAAACCTCTGCTCCTTTTTTCTTCATCTGCAAAGCCGTATATTTAAGGAAATTGGTCTTTCCCGTTTTTCCGGAGCCGCAAATGGTAAAGCACAGGGTCTGATCCAGATCGCAGGTCTGTAAATTTCCCTCTTCTGCCCCCATGACAAAGGTACTGTCCGGAGCATTCCGGAGATCGAGCTTATCCAAAAACGCTTCACCGTCTATCACCGTCAGCTCCGTTCCCAGCTTTCTGGCTCCGGATGCGCCGTTTTCTGTTAAACGCTTCAATTTTTCCCGGATCGTAAGCATCATGCTTTCCCCCTGGGACGCCTTAACCGGAAGTGCCGCCTGGAATTCCAGGGGCCTTCCTTCCTTGATCAGACCTCTGCCTGTCGTCCGGTCATCCGGAAGAATCTCACAGCGCATACCGATCACGCTGTCATATTCAAACCGGTCTGCCATCTGAAGACCGATCCCTTTGCTCACATTCTGCAGGATGCGGCTTCGGATATCGCCGGAATTATTGCAGGTGAGAATCAGATAAATGCCATAGCTTGCGCCTTCCCTGGAAAGCTGGATCAGCGTGCTCTCATACTGCTCATAGCTGTCAGAAAAGGCCGGATAGTTGTCAATGACCAGGAAAATGGCAGGTACATCGCTGTAGCTTTCACGATAATCCCGGTAGGAGCCCATTCCCTTCCGTGAAAATGACTTCTTTCTGCGGTCTAATTCCTCCTCTGCGAAGCTCATCATCATCTGAATCTTTTCATCGTCCCCCTCCATACAGATGCAACCCGTATGAGGAAGTCCTGCAAAAGCAGTCATGGTGCGGCTGGAAAAATCCGCAATATAGAAATTCACCTGTTCTGCTGTGTAATGAAGAGCCGCGCCATAAAGGATTGTCTGCACCAGTGAGGTCTTTCCGGAGCCGGCCGAACCGCAGATCAGTAAATGACCGTCTCTTATGAAATCAAGATAGACCGGGAACTGCCTCTGATTCTGGGGATCGTCTGCCAGACCAACAGGGATCTTCATTTGTTTTTCATCCCAGGAAAGCTCCAGATCATCCAGATAAAGAAGATTCGGAAGCGGCGGCAGCCAGATCTGACGAAGCGGTTTGATATGATTCTCCTCAGCAAGCTTCGCCGCATACTGCACCATGGCGTCTAGCTGGGTGAATTTCTTCACATTGTCCCCTTTTTTCTTCTTTTTCTTCTTCACTGCCTCCGGCTTGCCTGTAAGCCCGATAATGACCGCTTTCGCCTTGCTGTCGTCATGGAACGGTACCTCCGGCGTATACGGGGCTCCGGACCAGCCGGACTGAAATTCGTCAAAGATCTCATCATTTCCTACCTGTAAAAATCCACGTCCTGTTCCCGTGATATAGGCGGCATCGGTGCGCTTCAGCATTTCATTGGAGTCCTGCTTGTCTGCCACACGAAGACAGATGCGGAAGCGCGTATTGCTCCAGATCTCATCGTCCACCACGCCGCTTGGCTTCTGGGTCGCAAGGATCAGGTTGATGCCTAAGGAACGGCCCACACGGGCTGCAGAAACCAGTGCCCGGACGAAATCAGGCTGCTCTTTTTTCAGCTCTGCAAACTCATCTGCAATGATCAGCAGATGCGGCATCGGCTCCTCTGCTTCTCCGTTTCGGTAAAGCTCAATATAGGCGTCAATGTGCTTGATCTTATATTCATTGAAAATACGCTGCCGCCGCTTGATCTCTGCATGAATGGAAAGCAGCGCCCTGGTGGTCTGGTTTCCTCCCAGGTTTGTGATCACGCCTGCCAGATGCGGCAGCCCAATAAAGCTCTGGGCCATACCGCCGCCTTTGTAGTCAATCAGAATAAATGCCACCTCATGGGGGTGATAATTCAACACCAGGCTTAATATATAGGTCTGCAGCGTCTCTGATTTTCCGCTTCCTGTCGTACCTGCCACCAGACCGTGCGGTCCGTGATATTTTTCATGGATATCCAGGTATACCGGCTGTTCTCCCGCCTTCTGACCGATGAGAGAACGCATGCTTTCATATGTACGGTTTTCCAGCCATTTGTGGTACATATCCAGATCTTCTACTTTGGATGTCTTATACATATCCAGGAATGTAAGCATATCCGGGATCGCCGCATTGGAGCTGTTTTCCCGCACCTTGAAGTTAGAGAGCTGCCTGGAAAATACATCCATTTCGGATAGGCTTACCCGGTCAAAGGCAAGTCCCGACTGTTCCTCAAACTTTGATAAAGTACTGTAGCAGCCGCTGTAATCCTTTTCCCACTGAACTATGGTGTTGCAGTGGGACGGCAGCTTATCAACGGCATCTGCCGCAAAGACCACACTGAGCCCCGCATTTTTAGGCGGATCCAACAGATACTTGGAAACGGGCTCCCCTTCGATCATGGAAATGTCGCTGATGAAAACCACATAATGCGGAAGAACCTTTTCCTCCTCTTCCCTGTTTTTCCGGTTCTCTCCTGCTTCTAACCTTTCTCTGATCACATCAGATAAGTAATACATGACATCGCCCATCGATCTGGGATCGCAGACAATCATGCGAAGCTTACCGTCAGGTGTATAGGTATGCGGAAGCCAGCGGGCATATTCCGTTTTTTCAAGGTCTCTGCCCGGAAATACATAACACATTCGCACGTCCGTATATGGGTGGAGAGCCGCGATCTGAAGGGCCAAAATGCGCATCAGCTGATTCCGTTTTTCTTCCTCTGCACTTACCACGCCCAAAAGCCTGTGGTCATAGAGCGAAACAGCCAGCGGAACCTGATGCAGTATCTTGAACTTCTCCTGCAGCTCCTCCATATGGTCATTTAAAGGATCATGCTCACTGCCCATATCCTCTTTTGCAGCTTCTATCTCATTTGGCGAAGGCATATTCCCGCATCCCAGACGAAGAGAAAGGAAATCCTCATGGGTACTGCTTTTTTCCCAAAGTCTTCTGGTATTGGATGTGGTAAATTCCAGAAGCTCCCCGGAAGAGGGATACTGCTCTGCCAGCACCAGGCGGTTGTATTCTGTTTTCTTTTTCAGCTTTTCTTCCACCCGGACCATGTATTCCAGATATTTGCTGACCCGGCTGGCCTCTGACTCTTTCTCCTCTTTTTTGTTATAAACCGAATTGACCACTGCCCATACTGCCCCGATCCCCGCAGCGCCCAGAGACATGCAGATACTTCCTGCGCCAAAGCCGTCACCGGTCATGGCTGCTGCCAGTGCAATAGGGATCACCATGGTAAAGGAAGGGCCAATGGTAAAGATCAGAGGCTGTCGCTTCTGCTGCTGCTTTTTCGGGCATTTTTCAATGGAAACGGTCTCCCGGTCCAGATTTAAAAGCTTTCGGGGCGTGCGCAGAAAATATACCTCTTCTGCATCTGTATCCTCCGCAGGCTCATCTTCAAAATGAGGGATCTCCACCGCCTTTAACTCACGGATCTTGCACTGTCCGTCAGGGTTGTTCATCGCCAGAAGATGATGCAGATATACGATCTTAAGGCCAACGATATAGATGATGTCGCCGTAATGCAGTTTCGTTTTCTCTGCTACCAGTCTGCCGTTTAAGAAAGTACCATTTACACTGTTTTTATCGCTTATGTAAGCAGCGCCTGCCTCAAACGTGATTTCTGCATGACTTCCCGTTACAAAACGGTTTTTGTATACAATATTGCAAAGGTCATCACTGCCGATCTCCAGCTTGAAAATGCTGCCTTCTTTTATCATGTATTTTCCGAAATTTACATTTTCCTTCTGGACCTTGTCGATCTTAACGGAAAAATACAGCTCTGTTTTGCTTACCATTCCTTCGATCACAGTGCCGTCTTCCAGATCCGCACTTTCCACCGGGTCTCCCTTTAAGATCAGGGAATACCGGGGAGAGCTTCGCAGTGTCCAGTGTCCGTCCCAGACCTGCACGTTTAATACCAGTTCTTCTTGTAAGCCGCTGACATAGGGACGTATGGCAATGGGAAAATTGCGGTTGTCTACATTGGGAAAATAATTTTCCGAAAAGCCATTTTCAAAGAAAACGGTCATAAGCAGTGCCATAGCTCTCCTCCTTTAATAAATGTTGTCCAGGATACTTGCTGTTGCTTCCTCCAATGCTTCCTCATAGGAAGGCTTCATCGTCGCATAAACAGCAACCAGATACTCCTCTTCCAACGGAAGCATCATGATCGAGGTAGATGCCACAACACCTTCCTCCTGGTCCGTAATACTGCTGATATCAAAGGAAATATATTCACTGCAGTAAACATACCGGCCGGATCCTGTGGTCATCTTATATACCTGCTTGTCATTTACACCAAACATGTATTCTTCCATCACATGTATGAGATCTGTGGGATCTGTGCTTTCCGTCATGTAATTCATGTCGTCCTGTGTACTTCCCAAGACATAAACAAAGGAAAAATCCCCCTTTTCCACGCTGCCGTATTTTAAGTAGACACCGCCGTCCGCATAGTCTTCTTCAAAGCTTTCCGGATAAAATACGTCGTAGCTTAACACCTGTTTTGCCGCCATAAGCTCGCAGTCTGTACCAAATACACCACCCTTTTTGCCGCCGAAAAACAGTACCAGACAGGCAACAAGTACAGCGGCCGCGACCGCACCGCCAATCGCAAACGGCAGAACCGGAAGCTTCTTTGTCCCGGCTTTTTCCTGAGCGGCTCGCTCTTTGACCCGTTTTTCCCCTTCACGCTTCTCCTGGGTCCGGCGGTCCTCTTCACGCCTTAGCTCTTCCTGCTTTCTTCTGGCTGCTTCCGCCATTTCCCGGGCCCTTTCGGCTCTGGCTTCTGCTTCCTCGGCCTCCTGCTTTACCCGTCTGGCCGCTTCCTCTGCCTGTCGTCTGTCTTCCTCCTGCTGTTCCTTCTGTCGTCTGGCTTCCTCCTCCAGCCGCCGGATCTCCTCCTCCATTTCCGCCTTTTTCCGGCTCATTTCTTCCCTTCGTTCCTGTTCCGCCTGCTCTTCCTGCTGTTTTTTCCTCTTGGTCGCAAATAAAGCATCCGCCTCGTTTCGATCTGCCATACCCCTTCTCCTCTCTTTTTTCTTCGAAAAAAATCCACCGTACAGTTACTGTACGATGGATTTTTATAAAAACATATTAACTAAAGGTTAGTTATTGGTATGAAACCGCTCTGAAAACGAGTTATAGAATTCCCTGGTAGCGTCCCAGGAAGCTGCGCATTCTTTCATTGTCCGA
>CAVELT010000093.1:0-18182 GCA_963616545.1 Dysosmobacter segnis
TTGCTGATGAGATTGTCAAAGAGCCGGGCCAGCAGATCGCCGTCCGCCTCCATCAGCAGGCTGTCGCAGTCTGACAGGAATTCATAGCTCAGACCGTTCTTTTCAAAGCTGGGGTAGCTTTCCTCGCAGAGCTGGGCCAGCAGCTGCACAATGTCCAGCTTCGTAATATGCATGTTGACATGTCCGTAACTCAGCTTCGTGAAGCCGAAGAGCTCCTCGATCAGCTTCTGCAGCCGTCGGGCCTTGTTGTATACAATTTCAATGTATTTCTTCTGCTGCTCCTCCGTCAGTCCCTGCTGATTTTTCAGAATGTCCAGATAGCCGAGGATAGAGGTCAGGGGCGTCCGCAGGTCGTGCGCCACATTGGTGATGAGGTCTGTCTTGGACTGCTCCGTCTGCCGCTCCCGTTCAATGAGCTCCCGGATATCCCGCTCCATCCGGGTAATGGAGGCGGCGATGTGGCTGAGCTCTCCCTCTCCCGGAATGTACAGCTCTGTGCTGAGATCACCGGCAGAAATCTGCTCCACAGCACGCGCCAGCTTCTCAATGTCCCGGGCCGTGCGGCTCTGCAGCACCGTAAAGCAGAGGGTGAAGAGCACTATGCCCAGCAGCACAAAAAGCAGGACGCTGAGCTGAGAGCCGAAGGCGAAGCGCTGCACCATCTGAGAATCGCTGCCGTTTCGATAAAGGTATGTCGAAAAGGAGGTAATGTTGGTCACCAGAACGGTCAGCACCAGAGCCGCCACAGCCGCCGAAATCCCGATATGGATCAGGAGCTGCAGCATATAGCCCCGGCCCACGGGCCGGAACACATATTTTCCTCCGCTCTGCTCTCTCATCGGCTTCCTCTCCATGGCTTATTTATCGATCTTGTAGCCCACGCCCCAGACCGTGGAAATGATCTTGTTCTCCCGCTGGTCCTCCTTCATCTTGCCCCGGAGGCGGCGGATATGCACCATCACCGTATTGTTGGCCTCATAGACCTTCTCATTCCATACCTTCTCGAAAATCTCATCCGTGGAAAAGACCTTGCCGGGATGGGAGGCCAGCAGGAAGAGAATGTCAAACTCAATGGGGGTCAGCTTAATGTCTTCACCGTCGATGGTGACCTTGTGGTTGTCCTTGTTGATGGTCATCTCCCGAATGGTGATCTCGTTATTCTGAAACTGTCCGGCGGCATTGGGATTCAGCTGGGTATAGCGCCGAAGCTGGGACTTTACCCGGGCCGTCAGCTCCAGGGGATTGAAGGGCTTCGTGACATAGTCATCGGCACCGCCCGTCAGTCCCACGATCTTGTCCAGGTCCGTGGACTTGGCCGACAGCATGATGATCGGCACATTGGAGGTTTCCCGGATCTTCCGGCACATGGTGAGACCGTCCATTCCCGGCATCATGATGTCCAGCAGCACCAGATGGATCTCCTGGGCAGCCAGGAGCTTCAGCCCGTCCTCCGCATTGTAGGCCTTGTATACATGATAGCCGTCGCTGACCAGGTAGATCTCCACCAGCTCCGCGATTTCCTTCTCATCATCCACCACCAGAATATTGATTTCTGCCATTTTGTCTCCTTAGTTTCCTTAGTAACATCCCAGTACTCTCAGCGCCGCGGCCTGGTCGGTGAGGCCGTTCAGGGCGTTGATCACATTGGGATCCGCAAGCGAGCCCTCCACATCCACGAAGAAGCGATACTCAAAATTCCGCTCCGGAATGGGCCGGGACTGGATCATCAGCATGTTCACATTGTTGAAAATAAAGTTGCCGAGGGCGTTGTATAGGGCACCCGGCTGATGGCTGGCCTCGAAGCAGATGCTGATCTTCGACGCCTTTGCACTGTACATTCTTCCCTTGCCCACGATCAGGAAACGGGTGGTGTTCTGCTTCTGGGCATTCACGCCCCGCTGCAGCACCTTGAGCCCGTAGAGCTCTGCTGCCTCCTCACTGGCCAGGGCCGCCGCCGTGCGGTCGCCGCCCTCTGCCACCTGCTTGGCCGCCAGCGCCGTATTCAGCACCGGCACCGCTTCGATCTCCGGATGCGCCTCAAAAAAGGCACTGCACTGGCCGATGGCCTGGGCATGGGAATATACCCGGCGGATCTCCCCGGGTTCCGCCCCGCTGATGCCGAGAAGGGCATGCCGGATCAGGAGATCCGTCTCGCCCACAACGGCACAGTCCGGGTAGCGGAGCAGCAGGTCGAAGTTGTCCGTCACCGCCCCATGAGAGGAATTCTCAATGGGCAGCACCGCATAGTCTGCTTCGCCCTTGTCCACCGCCTCCATGGCATCGTGCCAGGTCTTCACATTGAAGAATACCGAATCCGCCGAAAAGCTCTTCCGGGCCGCGATATGGGCATAAGCGCCCTCCACGCCCTGGTAAACCACACGCTTTCCGCTGAAGTCGATTTCCGGCAGCATCTGAAAGCCCAGGTCCATGCGCCGTCCGCTCTCCTGCAGAATCTCCAGCTGCCGCCGCCGGGAAAGGGTCATGAGCTGCGCATACAGCTCCCGCACGCCCTTTTTGTCAAAGTCGGAATGCACAAAGGATTCCACCGCATCCAGCTTCTGCTTTTCCCGCGCCGGGTCCAGCACCTGCTTGCCGGTGCGGATCTTGTCCCTGGCCACCTCCTCACAGAGGGCCATTCTCTTCTCATAGAGAGCCGCGATCTTGCGGTCCACCACATCCAGCTCGTCTCTTAATTCCAGTAAATTCATGCCTTCCCTTTCTTCTCTCCCTGTTGCATCTCTCTCAGATAGGAAATGATCCGGTCCCGGGTATAAACGCCCACCTGCTTCCGCTCTGTCTCCGGCAGTTCACTGAGCAGAATGGGCTCTCCGATCTTTACCCGCACATGCACCGGACGGATCCAGGGAAAATGCGCCTCCAGAATTTCCCGGGTATGGAGCATGGCAACAGGAATCACCTTGCAGCCGCTCTTCTCCGCGATCTTAAAGGAGCCCTCCTTAAACGGAAGCATGTCCTTCTCGTCCTCGCCCTTCGAGCGGGTGCCCTCCGGGTAGATCCAGATGGAGGTGCCGGTCTTCACCAGCTTAATGGCATTGATGATGATCTTCAGGTTCTGCTTCAGATTCTCCCGATCAATGAACTGGCAGTGCAGCAGCGTCATCCAGCGGGGCAGCAGAGGCACCTTCTCCAGGTCGTCCTTGGAAATGAAGCCCGTGGGCCCCTTCACCAGACTGTAGCCGATGACAATGTCAAAGAAGGAGCGATGATTGCCCACGTAGAGCACGGCCTCATCCTCCGGGATGTTCTCGAGCCCCTCCACCTCATAGGTCACACCGGCTGCCGACAGAACCCGCCGGAACACGCCCTTCACCTGAGAAAGCACATACCTGTCCTTTTCCTTTCCCTCCGGCATGGTCCGCAGCCTGAGGAGCCGCCAGCTTCCCAGCGTCAGAAAGGATACCACCGTCAGCAGCACCAAGATTAAATGCAGCATCTTAACCTCCCGTGAATAGCTTTGTCAGAGTACATCAGAGAAATGCGGGCGAAGCTTCGTGAAGAAGCGGAGCCCCACCACAAAGAGCAGCAGCGTCACGATCCAGAAATAGATCCCCAGCGTGGGCCGCATCCAGAAGGGATCCCCCGTGATCATGGAATCCCGGTAGCCCGCCACGATATAGTAGAAGGGATTCAGCTTCAGCACCGTGGCCACCCAGGGCGCCCGGCTGGTGAACAGCGTCTCATCGTACATGATGGGGCACATCCAGATACCGAACTGCAGCAGGATGCCGACGATCTGCTGCATGTCCTTGAAGAAAACATTGATCGCACTGGTGAGATACGAAAGCCCCAGCGCCAGCATGGCCGCCGCGAAGCTGTAATACACGATCTGCAGCCAGGAAATCTGCGGCAGTCGGCCGTTGATGAGATAAAAGACCACCATCACCAGGATGAAGAAGAGATGCACAAAGCCGCAGGAAAGCAGCTTGATGATGGGCAGCAGCTCCACCGGGAACACCACTTTTTTCACCAGATAGCTGTATTCCTGCAGGATACCCGTCACCATGTTCATCACTTCAGAGAAAAAGAACCAGGGCACGATGCCCGGAATCAGCCAGGTGGTGTAGCTCACATCCGGTACCGGCGGCGCCGACTTGAAGCCGTAGGGGCCGAAGATGAAGGCATAGATGGCGATGGTCACCAGCGGCTGAATGAACATCCAGACGATGCCGAAGTAGGAGCCCACGAAGCGCTTCCGGAAATCCGCCTTGGCGAGATCCCAGATCATGCGCCGCCGGGCCTTCATATTTTTCAAAAGACTCAGGATAGTATGCATTATGTTCTGTAGATTACCCTTTCAGTTAAGTTTGTTACCTTATACTGTACCACAAATCCGCACAAAGAAATACAGGAGAAGTCCCAGGCTCACGAAAAGCTCCGCGAGCAGCAGCCGGGAAAGCCATTTCTCTCCGCCGCCGGGTCTTCCGCCGGTCAGGGTGCACAGCAGCATGGGCAGCGCCGGCAGGAAGTATCTTCCCTGCACGCCCAGGGCATAGTCCGTCCGCTTCGGGGTATAGGCCGACAGCATGGTGAGCAATATGGCCGCGCAAAGCAGCAGCGGCGTCACCGCAAGCCATACCCGGGATAATGTCTTCAGGCCGCAGCCGCCGGTCCCCTGCCCCGGTGAACGGTCTCCCAGAACTGCCGCGAGCAGCACCGCAAGATAAAAGAAGATCACCAGCAGAAGCGGCGTGCACAGCTTCAGATCAAATTGTCCCAGAGGACTTCCCACCATGGTAAGTAGATACTCTCCGCCCTTGATCATCAGCGTATTCCGGAGGATCTTCAGCAGCACCACCGGCATCCGCAGAAGCTCCATGAGATCATAGGTCTCGATCACCGGTCCCGTGGTGCCCCAGCTGGTTTCATGGACCGCTCCGGCCCCCGGCAGATACTGCAGCAGGGTCTGAAAATTCACCAGCACCAGGGACAGCAGCATCAGGAAGCCCACGCCCAGAATGGACAGCAGCCACTGCCCGGGATGCCGCCAGCGCCGCAGGGGAATGCTGAGGCAGGCCAGGAACAGCAGGCTGTAAACCATCTTGCAGGGTGAAAGCATTAACGCAAGAATACCGATCTCCAGAAAATCCCGCCAAGCGATGTATTTTTCCGACAGGCTGTGCTCCAGGATCACCGCCGTGAGGTAGAAGCTCAGCCCCAGAATGTAGGCGTCATAGGAGAAGGAGCTCACCAGCTCCAGCAGCATGGGAAACAGCGAAACCGAGAAGAAAATGCCCTTTCCCACCGGGGTCCGGCGCACCGCCGCAGCCCCCAGCAGCGCAAAAAAGAGGAGATTCATGAAGCGGCCCAGGAACAGCAGCCCGTAGCCGCCCAGCCGCAGAAGCCGCGCCAGGGTCATGCCCAGCGCCGGCAGAAGATACGCGAGCGGCGTGGTATGCACCGGCTGCTGCAGCGTATAGTGATAGCCCTCCTCCCCCGTGGAGAAGATCCCCCGCTTCCAAAGCTCCTCATAGCTCTTCCGGGTCAGCGTCATGCCGATGACGGTGGCATTGTCCGGGTCGTCATCGCCGGGCCAGTCGTCAATGAACACATCCTCCGTCCGGATCCGGAGATGCCCCTCGTCATCATAGAGCGGCTTCGGCGTCTGCATGAGCTCACTGGAGAGGGCATAGGCCCCCACATAGTGCAGCACCTCGTCCGGCGCCGACAGCGGCGACAGCACGAAGGAATAAAGAAGCCCCGCCGCGAGTATCGTCAGAAAGTAGAGACGCTGCAGAGGCCAATGCCGGCGGAAGCCCTGCCACAGCCCGATGAGAAGACCAAGCGCCAGTATGCTCAGCACCAGAAGCCAGAGCAGCAGAAAGCCGTCGCCGGCAGCCGTCATTTCCTGTATCCAGTTTCTCATTTCGGCTGCCTCTTTTCCGTATCCCGGACCGCCTGCTGTTCTGTCGGCACTGCCGTCTCTGCATTGCTTCTGCCGCGCGCAGTGATATCCCGGCCGACGGCGCCTCCGGCAGAGGATCTCTCATCTTCATTTGCTGCCGCGTCCTCCTTCTCCGTCAGCGCCAGCTCCTGCACGAGGGTCTTCAGCCGCTCCTCCAGTGCCCCCAGCTTCATGCTCATATTAAAATTCTTCACAAGAAGAATAAAAATAATGAAAAGAAAGAGAAAATTAGGCGTGGAATAGATGCCCAGCAGGCCCGCCAGTGTATCCGGCAGCACCGGAAACAGCGCAAAGACCACAAACATCATGGACAGCAGCAGCCAGAACACAGATTCCTCAATGCTGATCCGGGAACGGCGGATTTTATGGTTGATCAGGGCACAGGTTCCCACCGAAACCACGATGAGAACCAGGCGAAACAAGGCAGTCATTTCGATTTTTTCCTCCAATAGCCGGGATTCATGCTGAGCCGCAGCACCAGCCTCTCCGGCAGCCTCCGGTAATTCTTTCCCAGCTTATAGCCCAGGAGCTTGCAGAAGGAGCGCCAGCCCAGCGGCAGCAGCAGCCAGGGCCGTCCCTGCCGCAGCAGTGTCAGGGCATTCCGGCATACCATGCGCGCTCCCTCTCCCTCCGAGGGCACACCTGCAAAAACCTCCGGATGGTCCGCCTGGGATACCCCCAGGTCGAAGTTCCGGTGCAGCTGCTGGAGCCCGGAATAATGATGGGCGTGGTAAACCGCCGCATCGGCGGCATAGCAGCTCTTGTAGCCCGCCCGCAGCATGGCATGGGCAAAGACCATGTCTTCGTTAAAAATGGCCGGGCTCACAAAGCCGCCCAGCGCATCAAAGACCTCCCGGCGGTACATGCAGCAGACATCCGACTGGAAATAGGTCTTGATGCCCAGCTCCGGCAGGTCCGCCATGCTCTTCACCCGGCTCTCTGCCGGATAATTGAACTGCCGGGCAAAGACCTCATCAAAGGCACTTTCCTCGGTCGCCAGCTGCCGGCCGTAAACCGCCGCGATCCCCGGATCCCGGGAGAAGGCCGCCAGCATATGCGACAGCAGCTCTGTGTCCCGGGGCACCGCATCATCCGTCATCATCAGAAAATAGGGCGCAACGGAATAGCTGACGCCCAGATTCCGGGTGGCGGCATGGTCAAATTCTTCTTTTTTGATGTGATGCACCTCCACCCGGGTGCTCTCAATGGAGGCGGCATCCAGATACCGGGCCTCCGTGTTGATGACAATGATCTTCCGGGGCGGCACGCTCTGCTTCTCCAGCATGTCCAGCAGCCGGAAAAACTTCCGTCCCGGCCTGTAGGTGGGAATGATCACATCAATCGCCTGTTCTGCCTGCATACTCATTCTCCCAGACTCCTCTCCCAGCGGCGACAGGCCCTCAGTGCGAAGGCCGTAAACAGCAGGAAAAGCAGCAGCATCAGTAAAACATAGTTAAGGGCACCGCCGAACAGCGCCAAATGCTGCACCATCCGTCCCGCCGTAAGCACTGCCGCCGCTGCGGCCAGCACATAGCCGAAAAAAATCTCCCGCTGGCGCCGCAGCGTCACCAGAATATAGTACTGCACATTGGCCAGGGCATAGAGACCGCCGCCGAAGATCAGCAGCACGAAGCTTCTCCATTCGCTGAGGAAGCGTCCTTGGTAAGTGCTGCCCAGCAGCCACTCAAAGATCCGCAGCCCGAGGCCCCCGAAGAGCAGTGCCCCCAGGGTGATGACGATCGCCAGTCCCAGCACCGCGAGCAGCATAAAGCGGCAGCCCTTCCGGAAGCCTTCCCTCTCGCCGCTGCCGTAGTCTGCCGCGAGCCGGGTCAGCATGGGCCGCACCAGGAAATTGGCCACAAGGTAAATGAAGGAGGCGGGCATGAACAGAATGTTGAAAATGCCTGAGACCTCCGATCCCATGCCGCTGTCCACCGCATACTTGGAGGCGGAAAAAATATAAAAATCCAGAAAAACCGAGAAAAACAGGAGCCCGGTCTGCTTCAGGAGCCTGCCGACATTATCCCAATTCGCCGTACTGCGCTTCACCTGCTCCGGCAGGGGCCGCACACCGAAGCAGCAAATGCCGAAAAGCTGCGCGAGATCCGCCAGGAGGCAGCTCAGCAGCAGATTCTTCCCGATACCGAGACTCAGCAGCAGCACAAGCACCGAAAGCAGCGTCCGAAAGCACAGAGACTGGCCGCAGCGATAGAGAAGCCCCTGCCGCTGCAGCTCGGATTCATAGACATCCCCGTAGCCGTCCAGGATCTTGTAAAGGGACAGCAGAAGAAGAATCCATGCCCGCCGGGGATCATACTGCCCGGAAAGACACATCAGTCCCAGGAATGCGGCAGCGCCCAGCAGCGCCAGTCCGGAGGTCAGCCGCCGGGTCCGAAGATAGTCCCCGAAGCTGTATTCCTGCTTCATGTCGGTGATCTGAAAGGGGCGAATGCCGAAATAAGCCACAATGAACAGCTGCTGCCCCAGTGTGGAGAAGCCGAAGCCGAAAATGCCCCCGTCCCGGGCCCCCGCCAGCCGGATCACCGCGAAGGCCAGCACCATGGAGGCCAGGGCATAGACCAGACTGCCGATGGCGTTCCACAGCACGTCATTTTTCCAAAGCTTCGTCACCTATTTATACGCTCCTCTGAAATTCTGTACCAGTAAAATGGACACCAGCATCCGCAGCATGTAGCGGATGGCGTTCATAGGCCGGAGATAGGACTCTCCCGCCAGCCGGTCCTCAATGGTCACCGGGGCCTCTGCCACTCTGGCCCCGTTCTTCATGAGATAGGAAATGGTGTCCGGCTCCGGTCCGTAGTTCAGCTTCTCCGCGAAGCTCTCGATCACCCGGCGGTTGTACATCCGGAGACCGCAGGTGGGGTCCGTGACCTTCCGTCCCGTGGTAAGGAAGATGGCCGCGGAGATCATCCGGGAGCCGATCTCCCGCAGGGAGCCGCCCTTTTTCTTCTCCAGAAAGCGGGAGCCCAGCACGATGTCATAGTCTCCCGCCTCCATGGTTTTGAGCAGCGCCGCCACATCCTCCGCCCGGTGCTGCCCGTCACCGTCGAACTGCACCGCATAGCGATAGCCCTGCCGATAGGCATATTTCATACCGGTCTGAAAGCAGCCCGCCAGTCCCAGATTCACCGGCAGGGCAATGTAGTGATAGCCCATTTTCTCACACAGGGCCTCGGTGCCGTCGGTGGAGCCGTCGGAAACGATGATATAGTCCGCGCCGTTTCCGTGCTCTGTGATGTCCGCCACCACCCGGGGCAGGTTTTCCGCCTCGTTGTAGGCCGGTATCACCAGCAGCACACTGCTCTGCTGTTTACATTCTGCATTCCACATATTTTCTCGTCATATAGCCGCAAAGGGGCGCAATGTCCTCCCGGATCTCCTCCCCCGCAAAGCAGCGCAGGGCGCCGGAAACCATGGGCACGCCTGCCAGCTCCGTAAAGGCTACCCCGCCGCTGAAGCGGGGATTGCATTCAATAAAGTAGTACACGCCGGAGCCCTCGCCCCGGATAAATTCAAAGTTCACGCAGCCCAGCACATTGAGCCCGGCTGCGATCTGCCGGCAGGCCTCCGTCAGCGCACTGTCCCGGAACACCCGCACGGAAAGTCCGGCGCCGTTGGGCGTCCGCAGCAGCTCCTCCCGGGGCACCGCCGTGCAGTGCCCCCTTCCGTCCCGCAGCACATCCACCGTCACCACATGGCCCTTGATCAGGGGCTGCACAATATAGTTCTCCAGTGCGCTGTCGTCCATGCGGGCGGGATCGCAGATATTGGAAAAGGCGAAGCCCAGCTGGTCCTCCTGGAAGATCCGGTAGAGTCCGCTGGAGGAACGGCCGTTGACCGGCTTCAGAATCAGCGGATAGGTCACGTTTTCGAAGTCAATGTCGGCGGCCCGGCGGCTCGGGATGATGCGCACATTGCCCTTCAGCTCCGGATGCGTGAGCCCGCGAAGGATGCCGTTCACCTTCATGCTGAGGGCCAGCTTGTCCCGAAGCAGCGTAATCTCCTCCTCGCCGGACATGCAGAGGCAGACGCCTGCCGCTGCGAATACATCCCGGTGCCGGTTCAGGGCATCCACCTCCAGATCCGTCAGAGGCAGAAGGTACTGTACCTTTTCTTCCGCGCAAAGGGCGGTCAGCGCGCCGATATACTTTTCCTCCTCCGTGGACAGGGGAACCTGCACAAAGCGGTCCACCTCCCGGGAAGCGGGAATCCAGTTTTTCTCATAGATATCGGTGCCGATGACCCGGTGTCCCATGGCCTTCAGCTCCCGGATGACGCAGTCTGCCGAAAAGGAGCCGATGGCGGTCACCAGTACTGTTGTTTTCTCCATCCTCCCGTTCCTCCTTTGTTTATCATTGTTCTGTGGCAGTTTGGCGCCACATCCCTGCATTGCTTTTCAGTCCGGCCTTCCGTTCAGGATGATCCGGCAGATCCGCTCCACATCCGCCATTTCCAGATCCGGATAAATGGGAAGGGTCAGGATCTCCTCCGACACCTGCTTTGCAATGGGCGTCTCGTTCACATCATACTGCTCCCGATAGCAGCTGTAGGCATTGATGCAGGGATAGAAGTACTTTCTTGCGTGAATGTTGTACTTTTCCAGATTGGCATAAACTGCATCCCTGCTGTAGGGATAGTCATGGAAGCGCACCGGCATATAGGCATAGTTGGAAACCGTCCGGGGATTCAGCAGCGGCAGAATGATGCCCCGCATATTCCCGAGAAGCTCCATATAGCGAAGGAAGATTTCCTTTCTCTTCCTAATATAATCGTCTACGTGACGGAGATTGCAGAGCCCCATGGCGGCGGCAAATTCATTCATCTTGCCGTTGGCGCCCACAGAGGCCACCTCCTCCTTGCCGAGGATGCCGAAATTCTTCAGCTCATACAGCTTCTCCATGAGTGCCGGGTTCTCCGTACCGCAGCATACCGCACCGCCCTCGATGCTGTTGAATACCTTGGTGGCATGGAAGGAGAACATAGATGCCGTGCCGTAGCTGCCGACCCCCTTCCCGTCATAGCTCTCACCGAAGGCATGGGCCGCATCGTAGATCACCGGCAGGCCGTGCCGGTCGGCAATCTCCTGGATATCCTGGACCGCACAGACATTGCCGTAAACATGCACCGGAAGAATGGCACAGGTCTTCTCCGTGATCAGGGCCTCCAGCTTCTCCGGATCCATGGTATAGTTCCGCTCATTGATGTCACAGAATACCGGCGTCAGCCCGTTCCGCACAATGGCATGGGTGGTGGAAGCAAAGGAGAAGGGTGTGGTAATGACCTCGCCCTGCAGATTCAGGGCCTGCAGCAGCAGCTCCAGGGCGCTGTGCCCGTTGACAAAGAGCTCCAGTGACGGCACCTGCATGTATATCTTCAGCTTTTCCTTCAGCTCTTCATGGTATTTTCCCATGTTGGTGAGCCAGGCGGAATCCCAGATGTCCTGCAGCATGGCCTCGTATTCCGCCAGCGGCGGCAGACTGGCCCGGGTCACATTGATAATTTTATCATGATTCATAGTTAATTCTGACCTCGTTTTCTTTACGATTCTATATGATTCCTTACAAATTGTAAATCCTGTCTGGTATCTTTCCATGAATTGTGCTATGGTTTAGCCATTGAGCCCGGCGCAGACGCGTCCTGCTGACTGTGTCGCACGGGCTTCGTGACGGGTACCCACGTGACGAGGCACCCGGCGGCTGCCAGGTACAGCTGCCATGGATATGACTAGGGAGGGTTTTAGAAATATGTACAGTATGAAAAAGCTGATTGCAGCCGCAGCAGCCGCGGCTATGGTCTGCACATCTCCGCTGACGGCTCTGGCCGCAGGACCCGGAGATGCCGTCAGCAGCAGCACCGGAACGGCCATCTTTTCGACAGGCACCGCACCGGACGGCAGCAGCGCTTCCGCAGGAGAGACCGGCGCTAGCACCACAACGACCGCAACAAGCACGACAACTGCGGGCAGCGAGAGCAGCAAGCTCAGCTCCCTGACGGTAGATACCATTCGTCCTTATATGACCATATCCCGGGACGGCGATATGCAGGCAGATCCTGTTCTGAACCTGGTTCCTCTGGCCACCTATTATGCCTTCACCTCTGCCGGTGACCGCATTGACTATGCCTATACCAGTGAGCCGGATTCCTTCCTCTATGCAGAGAGCGGCTTCAAGACACTGAAGATCGAGCATCAGAACGTGGGCCGCTGGTACTACCGCACCTATACCCAGGGCAGCGGCTGGGGCAACTGGGCAGTCAGCGGAGAAACCACGGAGGACAAGGGAAATGTACAGGCTGTTATGCTCCGTGTAAAGGGCTACTCCCACAAGTTCGGCGAGCTCTACTATCGTGCAGTGCTGAACGACGGCACTGTCACCGACTGGGCAAAGGCCGGTCAGGCCTGCGGCTCCATCGGCTCCGATAAGTATATTGTGGGACTGAAGATCGCCTTCTGGCGGAACGGTGTTGCCTTCCCTTATGCCACCGCACATCCGCTGGACAACGGCGCCGCTGAGGGTGTCTACAATGACGGCAGCGGCGTGAAGTATGCCACCGCAGACGGCTCCGCCTATACCGGCTGGGGCTTCGATGCCGATTCCAACCAGTACTATTTCGAGAACGGCACGGCTGTCACCGGCTGGAAGGCCATCGGAGGCTACAACATCTACTTTGACGGAAACGGTGTGGCACAGAAGGATCTGGAGCCGGTCATGGGTCTGCAGAGCTCCTATGCCATCAAGATCAACAAGGCAACCCGCACAATCTATGTGCTGACGAAGGATTCTGCCGGAAATTATACCATTCCCTTCAAGACCTTCATGTGCTCTGTCGGCGCGGATACCCCGCTGGGAACCTTCAAGATCTACGAGCAGTACCGCTGGCATTTCATGCATACCGACTGCTACTGCCAGTTCCTGTCCCGCTTCTACCAGGGCTTCCTGATGCATTCACTGCTGTATACCAAGGCAGATCCGCATACCTTTGATGCCATCAACTACAACTACATGGATCAGGCCAATTCTGCCGGCTGCGTCCGTCTGAAGGCCGGTGATGCCGCATGGATCTACAATAACTGCAAGAACGGCACCAGCGTAACGATCTACTCCGATGTCTGGGACAAGGGTCCCATTGAGAAGGATGCCATCAATCAGGCCATCCCGAGAGAGCAGAATTACGATCCGACAGATCCCGTAGTGGGCGGACAGCAGAGCAGCGAGGATGCCGCTGCTGTACAGGCAGCACAGTCTGAGGCAGCACAGGATGCCGCTGAGGGCATCATCGAGCCCCACTCATAAGTTATGATAAGATCAACAGTTATTATTCCGAATTATAATGGATTCCGCTTTCTGGCGGATTGTATGGAGGCTCTGTCACAGCAGAGCCTCTCTGATTTTTATACGCTGGTGGTGGACAACGGCTCCTCGGACGAGAGCCTTCCCTGGCTGCGCCGCTGGGCAGAGGAAGATCCGGCGCATCGGATCCTCATGGAAAACAAGGACAATCTGGGCTTCTCCGCCGCCGTGAACCAGGGCATCAAGTGGTCCATGGCGCACGGCTGCCTCTACAGCGTCCTGCTGAACAACGACACCAAGGCGGATCCGGATTTCCTCCGGGCGCTGGAAGAAACCATGGAAGAGGACACCCAGCAGCGGCTCTTTGCCGTCAGCTCCCAGATGCTGAAAATGCATGATCCCACGCAGATCGACGATGCCGGAGACCAGTATACGGTACTGGGCTGGCAGTTCCAGCGGGGACTGGAGGAGCCGGCAGCGAGCTGGCAGTCGCCCGCCTATGTCTTCTCTGCCTGTGCCGGTGCCGCCGCCTACCGGAATGCGGCACTGCAGAAAACCGGGCTTTTCGACACGGCCCACTTCGCCTATCTCGAGGATGTCGACATTTCCTTCCGGGCGCAGCTCTATGGCTACCAGGTGCGCTACGAGCCCAAGGCCCGCTGCCTCCATGTGGGCTCCGGCACCAGCGGCAGCAAGTACAATGCCTTCAAGGTCCGGCTTTCCGCCCGGAACAGCTGGTATCTTCTCTACAAGAACCTGCCCGTGCCCATGCTCATCCTCAACGCCCTGCCTCTGAGCCTCGGCTATCTCGTGAAGCTTCTCTACTTTATCCGGAAGGGCTTCGGTCGGGAATACCTGGATGGTCTCCGGGAAGGCTTCCGCACCGCCGGAACGCTGCAGCAGGCCCGCTTCGAGGAAGTGCCTGTGCTCCGCTTCCTGACCCTTGAGCTCCGGCTTCTGGCCGCCACCCTGGAATATGCTTCCCGGATGCTCAGGAAGTACGAAAAAAGCAAAAAGAAAAACTGACTGCAATCGATACGCAAAAATCCCCGGGACCGAGGTCCCGGGGATTTTTCAGTCCGGCGTGGGAAACGCTTTGATCAGCGTTTCCCTATGCCGGCCCCATATCATTTCACCGCCGTCTTGCGGTCACATTCACCCACTCGCCCTGGTGATTTACCTCCAGGACCTCGAACACGTCCTCGTGGGCCTTGAAGGCATCCAGCACCTCCTGCTCCCGTGTATCCAGTATACCGGAGGTAATGAAGATGCCGCCCGACTTCAGGAAGGCGCCGACCTCTCCGGTCAGCAGCACGATCACCGGTGCCAGGATGTTGGCCACAACGATATCATACCTTCCGTAGCCCACGGACTCCCGCACCGCCTCGTTTTCCGGGCCGATGACATTACCCACCAGCATCGAGAAGCGGTCCTCTGTCAGGCCGTTGGCCAGCAGATTGTCATGCACTGCCGGCACTGCCTCTTCATCCAGATCCGTGCCGAAGACATGGCCTGCGCCCAGCTTCAGCGCCGTGATGCCCAGAATGCCGGAGCCGGTGCCGAGGTCTGCCACCTCCATGCCCGGCTGCAGGTACTTCCGGATGGCCCGGATGCAGAGCTGCGTGGTTTCGTGCATGCCGGTGCCGAAGGCCGTACCCGGATCGATCTCGATCAGCAGCTTGTCCTCACAGCCCGCCGGAACCTCCTCCCAGCTCGGCTTAATGACGATATCGTCCACGACAAAGGGATGGAAGAAGGTCTTCCAGTTGTTGATCCAGTCCTTGTCCTCGGTGTCTGCGCTGTCCATGCTGCCCTCGCCGATGTCGCAGTACTGCCGCATGTTCTCGAGCTCCCCGCGCACCGCCTGCAGCAGCGCCGCCAGCTCCTCCTCTGTATACAGATTCGATGTATTGGGCATATAGCTGTTGTCCACAGAGGGATCCTCCTCCATGGCCCTAGCCTTCGCGAGCCGCTCTGCCTTGTCCTCGGGACTCACCACCTCCACATAGAAGCTGACGTCCGCCTTGCCGTCGTCCGGCCCCACATCCGGCAGAATGTCAATGAACATGCCCTTGGTGTCCGCCTCGGACAAGGGCACCCGGTCCTCGATCTGGGCACCCTCGATGCCGAGATCCATAAGATTCGACACCAGGATATCCTCTGCCTCCGTGGTCGTATGTATCGTAAATTTTCTCCAGATCATCTTTTAACCCTCTTCCATTAGTATCTGTTAAACCTCCGCAGCAGCGGCAGCAGCTCCTTCAGCGCCGCGATGCACACATCCACCTCATCCTTTGTATTGTATACACTGAAGGAGAAGCGAATGGTGGAATCCAGCAGCTCCGGCTTCACGCCGATGGCGCGAAGCGTACCGGAAATGCCCGGGTGATTGGAGGAGCAGGCCGAGCCGGAGCTCACGTAAATGCCCTTTTCCTCCAGGGCATGAAGCAGCACCTCCGCCCGGACACCGCCGAAGCTGGCAGAAACGATCTGCGGCGCACTGAGCGCACCCTTCTGGGAGTTCACCGTCACATTCTCCAGCGTCTCCAGTTCAGAAATCATGTAGTCCTTCAGCTCCCGCAGCGCCGACATTTTCTCAGGAAAATTCTGATAGGCCATCTCCGCTGCGAGTCCCATGCCCGCAATGCCCGGCACATTGTGGGTGCCGGAGCGCATGTCCTCCTGCTGCCCGCCGCCGTAGATCAGCGGCTTGATGTGCACCTTCTCGTCGATATAGAGGAAGCCCACGCCCTTGGGTCCGTGGAGCTTGTGTCCGCTGACCGAAAGCATGTCGATATGCTCCTTCTTCGGCCGGATCTCGTACTTGCCGTAGCCCTGGATGGCATCCGTGTGGAACAGCGTACTGGGATTGCATTCCTTCACGATGCGCCCCAGCTCCCCGATGGGCTCCAGCGCGCCGATTTCGTTGTTCACGTACATGACAGACACCAGAATCGTGTCCGGCCGAATCGCCGCCCGCAGGTCCTCCGGGGAAATGTGTCCCTTTTCATCCACCGGCAGATATGTGATCTCATAGCCCTGCTCCGCCAGAAAATCCAGCGGCTTGTAGATCGCCGCATGCTCCACGTTGGTGGAAATGATGTGCATGCCCTGCCGCTTCTTCGCATAGGCCGCCCCGATCAGCGCCGTATTGTCCGACTCCGTGCCGCCGGAGGTGAAAATGATCTCCCGCGGCTTCACCTTCAGGGTATTGGCTACCTGCTCCCGGGCGTGCCGGAAATACTGCTCCGCCTGCATTCCCTTGATATGCTTCGAGGACGGGTTGCCGTAGTCCTCCAGCATGATCCGGCGCATCAGCTCCGCCACCTCCGGATAACAGCGCGTGGTGGCCGAATTGTCAAAATAAATTTCCTTTTCCATCCTCAAAGCTCTCCTGTCTCCGCCGCGCTCTCCAATGTCAGCATCACGATGCTGAGGGCGCAGATGGCTGCGGTTTCCGTTCTCAATATGCGTTTTCCGAGGGTCACCGGCACGATGCCGTGGTCCAGGGCCGCCTGTATCTCACTGTCTGCGAAGCCGCCCTCCGGTCCGATGAAGACCGCGATTTTCCTCCGGGATAATGTCTTCGGCTCTCCCTCCCGGGCCTCGCCGTCCGCTGCCACCAGGCGCTGCAGCTCTGCCATGGTTTTCCGGATGTCCCGGGCATTCTCATAGGGGATCAGCCGGCAGCTGAAGTCCGCTACATAGTCCATGGCCTCTCCCCAGCGCATCACCGGCAGCACCTCCGGGATCACGGAGCGCTTGGACTGCTTCGCCGCCGCCTCTGCGATGGCCTGCCAGCGCTTCACCTTGCTCTCGCTCTTTTTGCCGTCCAGCTTCACCACCGCATTTTTGGTCTCCAGCGGAACGATGGCCCGGGCCCCGAGCTCCACCGCCTTCTGGACGATAAGCTCCATCTTGTCGGACTTGGGCAGCCCCTGGAAGAGGTAAATGTCGGCGGGCAGCTCATGCATTTCCTCCCGGAAGTCGATGTGCAGCGCCACTGCCTCCGGCAGGATCTCCGTGATCTCGCACTGATAATCTGTACCGTCTCCGTCGGAGATCAGGATCTTCTCCCCGACTCGCCCCCGCAGCACCTGCACCAGATGCCGGTAATTGTCGCCCCGCAGCAGCGCCGTCCGCTCCGCCATATTGATATCCACTGGCTCCGCAAAAAAATGATGCACTCCTCTTCCTCCTTCTTCGCACTTTGCCGCTATATAGTACCACAAAAGAAGCGCTTTGTACGGAGAAGCCAGAAAAAAAACCGCCGCAGGCTTTGCCTGCGGCGGGGTTTCCTCTCTTATGCACCACTCTTATTCACTTCACCGATTCGTGCAGGCGCCGTCTGCGCCGAAGCTGTAGCTCCTGCCGTTGATTTCACGGCTGCCGGTAACCATGACGCCGCAGCTGCTGCCCACCTTCGACTCGAGGTAGTACCACTTGTCACCGTCCTGCAGCCAGCCGGTATGCATATAGCCGTCGCTGTCAAAGTAGTACCAGCTGCTGCCGATCTTCTTCCAGCCCTGCTTGCTGGCCGCGCCGTTCACCAGGTACTGCCATTTCCAGCCGGAGCGCTGCCACTGACCGCCGCCGTTGTCCGGCGTACTGCCGCTGAGTCCCGTATTGGGATTGGAGGCCTTCGAGAAGTTGCCGTCCACCACAGCCTGGTAGTCCGCCAGCATTTCCCAGATATCGTCCACATCGTAGTCCGAGGTATCCGCCTCGCCGTCACCACCGACCGCCCAGTCGCTCACCGCAATGTTGTAATACTTGGCGTCATTCTGCTTCGGCACGGCCCGGACCGTCACCGTGACCTCCTTCTTGGCCGAGGAGTTCACATAGGCGCTGACATTCTTGCTGGTGCCGGTGACGGTTTCCTCCTGCTTATGGGTTCTGCCCTGGGCATCCACCCACTTGATCCGCAGCTTATACTGCTCGGCGCTGCC
>CAVELT010000094.1:0-17366 GCA_963616545.1 Dysosmobacter segnis
CCATCAACAAGATGTCCAAGATGCAGCGAAAGCTGACGCTGGAGCTGGGCTATGAGCCTTCCGTGAAGGAGCTGGCGGAGAGACTCGAAATGAGCGAGGAGAAGGTGCAGGAGATCATGCAGATCGCCAGGGAGCCGGCTTCGCTGGAGACGCCTATCGGCGAGGAGGATGATTCCAATCTCGGTGATTTCGTGGCAGATTCCAATGTTCTCTCACCGGAGGGAAATGTGGAATCCGTGATGCTGCGGGAGCATATCGACACGCTGCTCGGAGATCTGAAGGAGAGAGAGCGACAGGTTATTGTGCTGCGCTTCGGTCTGGAGGACGGTCATCCCCGTACGCTGGAAGAGGTGGGCAAGGAATTCAATGTTACCCGTGAGCGAATTCGTCAGATCGAGGCGAAGGCGCTGCGTAAGCTGAGAAATCCGGTTCGCTCCAAGCGGATCCGTGACTTCCTGCAGTGAGTTATGGAGAACAAGGTCAATTACCAGCGCCTGCTGGAGGACATTATCCGGGAAAATGCCGGCAGAAAACCGCGGCTCCTGCTGCATTCCTGCTGCGCGCCCTGCTCCAGTGCGGTGCTGGCCTATCTGTCGGAATTTTTTCGCATTACGCTGTTTTACTACAATCCGAACATTTCCACTGCGGCGGAATTTTCGCACAGGGCAGATGAGCTGAAGCGTCTGGTGAAGGAAATGGGACTTTCGGAAATCGAAGTACGGGTACCGACATACTGCCACCAGGAGTTTCTGGACATTGCCAGGGGATTGGAAGAGGAGCCGGAACGCGGAGCTCGCTGCATAAAATGCTACCGGCAGCGCCTGGAACGCACGGCAGGAGAGGTGCGTGAATGGAACGAGGCCCATCCGGAAGAGGCTTTTGATTATTTTTGCACGACGCTGACGATATCACCGCTGAAGGATGCACAGGTGCTGAATCGTCTCGGTATACAGCTTGCGCAGCAGTACGGACTTCATTTTCTGCCTTCGGATTTCAAAAAGAAAGGCGGATATCAGCGTTCTATCGAGCTGTCCCGGCAGTATGCGCTGTATCGTCAGAATTTCTGCGGCTGTGAATTCAGTCAGCGGGAGGCGGCAGAACGTCGTAAGCTTGACAATGAATAGTCATAGAAGTATGATTATTCTTAATAAGCTGGAGGGAGTATTATGGTCAGTAAAGAGGTTAAAGTTGTCAATGATTCCGGCCTTCATCTGAGACCGGCAGGGGTACTCACGCAGACCTGCATCAAATTTAAAAGCAATATTATTCTTCATTATGGAGAACGAAATATCGTTGGAAAGTCTGTGCTGAATGTCATGGCAGCCGGTGTGAAGAAGGGGGCCGTAGTCACAGTGGAGTGCAGCGGTCCGGATGAAGAGGAAGCGCTTCAGACGGTGTGTGAGGCCATTGAAAGCGGACTCGGTGAGGGGAAGAATACCCCGGGACTGTTTGAAAGAATCTGATGAGAAAAAGGGAGCCGGTGCACTGCGCATCGGCTCCCTTTTAAATAAAGGAATTCAGTCCTTCAGCTTTTCCACTTCCTGGATGGCATCCTTCATGTAGCCAAGGTCAATGGATTCGACGGCGCCGCAGTCAACATAGGCGGCATTTTTCGGATCCAGCGGCAGCTTTGCCAGAACCTTCAGAGAATATTGTTCGGCGATCTCATCAATATGGCTTTCGCCGAAAACCTGAATCTTTTCGCCACAGTGCGGGCAGCTCATATAGGACATATTCTCTACCAGTCCCAGGATCGGCACATTCATCTTCTGGGCCATATTTACAGCCTTTGCCACGATCATGGAAACCAGCTCCTGGGGAGAGGTCACAATAACAATGCCGTCCACCGGCAGAGACTGGAAGACAGTCAGGGGAACATCGCCGGTTCCGGGGGGCATATCCACAAAGAGGAAGTCGATGTCCTTCCAGTAAACCTCCTCCCAGAACTGCTTCACTGCGCTGGCAATCAGAGATCCGCGCCAGATGATGGGATCGGTCTCGTTTTCCAGAAGCAGGTTCGCAGACATGATCTCCACGCCGTTGGCGCTCTTATCGGGGATCATCAGCTTGCCGTCCTCTGTGACAGCAACGCCGTCGTTGGCAAGGCCAAATGCCTTCGGAATAGAAGGGCCGGTAATATCTGCATCGATAATACCGGTGCGGAAGCCGTCCTTATTGGTACCGGAGGCCAGGAGAGAGGTGACCATGGATTTGCCGACACCGCCCTTTCCGGATACAATACCGATGACCTTTTTGACACTGCAGCCCTCTGCAAGCTGTGCCTTCATCGGCGCAGCGCCCTTTCGCGATGCACAGTCTGCGCCGCAGGTGCTGCAATTTGAACTGCAGCCCTGCGTATTTTCTTCTGCCATATATTTTCTCCTTTCAGAAGTGATAAACTCAACCTGTATACATTAGCACAAAAGCAAAAGCACGTCAAAGAACACTCAGAAAAGCATTGAGGGACTTTGAGGTATTGGCAAGGTTGTAAACAAAGCCGATATTTCGGGACGGGATCGGCTGCTGCAGGGGAATTTCCACCAGCTGTCCGCTGTCCAGCTCGGACTGCACAAAATCGCGGATCACGCAGGAAACACCGATGCCGATCTTGGCAAATTCAATCAGCAGATCCATGGTGCTGACCTCCAGAATCTGCATGGGCTCAATACCCATGGATTTGAAGTAGGCGTCCACATGGCGGCGGGACATATTGTTTTGATCCAGGAGCATCAGGTTGGCTTCTTCAAAAATATCAAAGTCCTCCCCGCAGATGGAGCGCAGATTGTCGAGGTACTGCGGCGTGGCTACGAAGATATCATGCATCTCGTGAGGCCGGACCATGTGCAGCTCCGGATGCTTGCTTTTGGGCTCAGCCACCAGTCCGATATCCAGTTTTCGCTGATCCAGAAGCGAAAGGGTTTGGCTGGAGCTTTGTGTAATGATGGAAACCCGGATATTCGGGTACTGCTCCATGAATTTCTGAAGATAGGGGAGCAGAAGATAACGGCAGGTGGTGGTGCTGGCGCCGATCTGAATGTGTCCGATATTGAATTCTTTCATGCGTCGAAGCTCTGTCTCTGCCGAATTGATGGATTCAAAGGCATCCCGGACATAGCTGTAGAGGACCTCTCCCTCGTCCGTCAGCGTGACACCCCGGGAGTTTCGCTTGAAGAGCTTGGTATCCAGGCCGTCCTCCAGCTTCACGATGGACTTGGAGATTGCCGGCTGGGAAATGTACAGCTTTTTGGCTGCCTTGGAAATGTTGCCGCAGCTTGCCACTTCATAGAAAATTTTGTAGCCTGACAGGTTCTGATCCATACTCAAATTCCTCCCCGCGTATTCTGATAACCATAAATCATAATACTTATTTGAATCATGTATTTGAATTATATCAAAAGCTTTGCTATCATGTAAACAGATTTCGGAAAAAACAGGCAGCACAGGGGTGGTTTCTCTTGTGCTGTTCATTTTCGCCCGAAAAGTATGATTGGATTCAGGAGAAGTACTATGGGAATGACGATGAGCCAGAAGATTCTGGCAAAGCATGCGGGGCTTGACACAGTGACGGCAGGGCAGCTGATCGAGGCCAATGTAGATCTTGTACACGGCAATGATATTACCGCCCCTGTGGCGATTCGTGAAATGAAGAAGCTGAATAAGAAGGAGGTCTTTGATCAGGAAAAGGTGGTTTTCGTGATGGACCACTTTGTTCCGAATAAAGACATTACCTCTGCAAAGTGTACGCAGATGTGCCGGAACTTTGCCAAGGAGCAGGGACTGAAGAATTATTTTGATGTAGGCAAAATGGGCATTGAGCATGCGCTGATCCCGGAGCAGGGTCTGATCGTGGCCGGTGAGCTGTCTGTGGGAGCCGATTCCCACACCTGCACCTATGGTGCACTGGGCGCCTTTTCCACCGGCGTCGGCTCTACCGATATGGCAGCGGCCATGGCCACAGGAAAGCTCTGGTTCAAGGTGCCGGCAGCCATTAAGGTGAATCTGGTGGGCAAGCTGAACAAGTGGGTCAGCGGCAAGGACGTGATTCTGCACCTTATCGGGGAGATCGGTGTGGACGGCGCTCTGTACCAGTCCCTGGAGTTCACCGGTCCCGGTGTTGCCGAGCTGACCATGGATGACCGCTTCACCATCTGCAATATGGCCATTGAGGCCGGTGCCAAGAACGGTATCTTCCCGGTGGATGAGAAGACCGTTGCCTATATGGAGGCACATTCTCAGAAGTCCTATACCGCCTATGCGGCGGATCCGGATGCTGAGTATGCCCGGGAGGTGACCATTGACCTCAGCACACTGAAGTCTACCATTTCCTTCCCGCATCTGCCGGAGAATACCCATGAGCTCGGCAGCTTTGAGGAGATCACCATCGATCAGTCTGTGATCGGCTCCTGCACCAACGGCAGAATCCAGGACATCCGTGAAGCAGCTGAAATCCTGAAGGGCAGAAAGGTAGCGGATAATGTGCGCTGCATCGTGATTCCGGCCACCCAGGACATTTATCTGCAGGCCATGGAGGAAGGACTCGTGAAGATCTTCATCGAAGCCGGTGCTGTGGTATCCACACCCACCTGCGGCCCCTGCCTCGGCGGTTACATGGGCATTCTGGCACCTCATGAGCGCTGTATCTCCACCACAAACCGGAATTTCGTGGGACGTATGGGAGACACCACCTCGGAGATTTATCTGGCATCTCCTGCAGTGGCAGCGGCTTCTGCCGTGACAGGCAGAATTTCCGGACCGGCAGAGCTGGGACTCTGAGGAAATGCTGATTAAAAAAAGAGGACAGGAGAAGGATACATGAAGAAGGCAGAAGGAAGTGTTTTGAAATATGGCGACAATATCGACACGGACGTGATCATTCCGGCAAGATATCTGGCCATTCAGGATAAGGAAGAGCTGGCAAGCCATGCCATGGAGGACATTGACCTGGATTTCCGGAAGAAGCTGAAGGCCGGTGACATCGTGGTGGCCGGCAAAAACTTTGGCTGCGGCTCCTCCAGAGAGCATGCACCCCAGGTGCTGCAGACCTCCGGCGTGGGCTGCGTGATTGCAGAGAGCTTTGCAAGAATTTTTTACAGAAACTCCCTGAACATCGGTTTGCCGATCGTGGAGGCCCCGGAGGCAGCCAGAGAAATTCAGCCGGGTGATGAGATCGAAGTGGATTTCGACAATGGCTGCATCACGGACAAAACCACCGGGAAGAGCTATACAACAGCACCGTTCCCGCCCTTCCTGCAGAAGATGATCGAGCAGGGCGGTCTGATGGCGTCCATCAATGCCAACAGCTGAGAATAAACTCAAATTGAAAAGCGTGCATGAAAAGGGAGGGATACGAATCGGTATCCCTCCTTTTTTGTCAGGTTCTGCCGGTGGAGCCCTTCATGACGAGATTTAAAAAATCCCGGAGATAGCGGGAGGATTTGTCACTGTCCTGAAAGAGTGCATCGTCATAGAGGACATACTGAACCTTTCCCTTATACTCCTTCAGAAATACCGGCGCAAAAATCGGCGACAGCTGAGGAAAAAACACTCCGGATTTTCTCTGATATGCCGTTTTGGCGCTTGCCTTGACACGATGACTTTTCTCCACATAGGCAGAAACAGAATGATGGATCGCATTGTCCTCCAGGGGAAGATAGTCGTAATTTTTATAATCCGGAAAGAAGTATTTGAGTTCGCCGGAAAAGAGCCGCACACAGAGATTCAGGCGGTTTTCCTCCATGCTCAGCGTAAAGCGCTCCTGCTCGTAATCCAGAGGCTTCGGTATGGCAAGCTCACTTTTGAAGTGAAGATCGAGCACCTGTCCGTCGCCGGTCGGCAAAGGAACGGCAGAGGCCTGCTGCAGGTAAAAAGCAGCACTGGGAAGATAGGCATAGGAAAGCATGGGCAGGAGCCGGGGGAGATTCATAAGATCCTCTGCATTGTGCAGCAGGAGAAGCTCCAGCTTTTCCGGATCCGGTGTCTTCAGGTAGTCGAGATAGATATAGATCAGTTCTCCGCCGCTGAAGCGGTCCTCTCGGTCAATGCCGAGGAACTGCTCGCAGGTTTTCAGCCTGCAGTTCGGCAGTCCCAGCATTTTCTTCACCGGCCGCAGCAGCTTATAGAGATCCAGGCTTTCCAGAAAGTCAAAGCGCAAGGGAAGTGCATATTGCTGCAGAAGCTGTCTCAGGAAGGGGATATCAAAGCTGTCCCCGTTAAAGGACAGGAGCAGCTGCTTTCCCTCCAGCAGTTCAAAAAAGCCGCGGAGAAGCACCGGTTCATCCGCCAGACCCTCTGAAAAGAGCTGCACCAGCCGCCACGAACCGCCGACATTATCCCAGATCACAATACCGATGAGATAGAGATTGGCGCGGGCAGCACTGAGCCCTGTGGTTTCGATATCAAAAAAAGCAAGATTCTCCCGGGGCTGCCCCAGCTGTGTATAATCAAAGCGTTCGTCTGCCGAAAAAAGCTGTTCTCTTCTGATCATGATGGCCTCCTGTCTTTTGCTGCTCTTGATTTTAAGAAAAGCGTTAAGATCTGTAAAGTGCCTTCTTCCTTGCATGGACTCCGGAGATGTGTTAGACTAGTGCGGACAAAAAAACGTTTGGTGCTAAACCGGAGATAAAGAGCGATGATTCGATTTGTGCGGGGGATTCTCAGAGAAGTGAATGAGGGGCTTGTGGTGCTGGAAGCGGCCGGACTGGGCTACGGCATCCGAGTGCCGCTATCCGTGCTTCCTGAGCTGCCGTCCATCGGCCAGGAGCTGCAGATGTATACGTATCTGTCTGTGCGGGAGGATGCCATGGAGCTGTTTGGCTTTCTGACTGCCGAGGACAGGGAAATGTTTGTGCAGCTGCTTTCCGTGAGCGGTGTGGGTCCTAAGGGAGCGCTGGGAATTCTGTCTGTGCTGCGGCCGGATGCACTGCGCTTCGCCATTGTTTCCGGGGACAGCAAGGCCATTCAGGCGGCACCGGGCATCGGCAAGCGAACAGCAGAACGTGTGATCCTGGATTTAAAGGATAAGGTCAATGCCGCAGAGCTCCCCGGAATCGGTGCCGCGGGCAGCAGAGCGGCAGACGGTGCTTCCGATTTCGGCAGAATGCACAGTGCAGCCCGGGAGGCGGCAGAGGCGCTGGTGGCCCTCGGCTACAGCGCGGGAGAGGCAGAGCGTGCGGTTGGCAAGGTGGAACTTACGGATAGCATGACGGCAGATGATGTTCTGAAGCAGAGCCTTCGGCATCTGGCGTTCTAGCGGACTGTCGGAACGGGACGAATAAAGTATGGAACGAAGAATTATCACAACGGATGAGACCAATGAAGACAGAAAGCTGGAGCCGAAAATCCGTCCGCAGCTGCTGACAGACTATATCGGTCAGAGCAAGCTGAAGGAGATGCTGAAGATTTACATTACGGCAGCAAAAAATCGGGGGCAGTCATTGGATCACTGTCTTTTTTACGGTCCGCCCGGTCTCGGAAAAACCACAATATCGAATATCATTGCCAATGAACTGGGTGTCAATATCAAGGTAACCTCCGGACCGGCCATAGAGAAGCCGGGAGAGATGGCGGCAATCCTCAACAATCTTTCCGAGGGAGATGTTCTCTTCGTGGATGAGATCCATCGGCTGAACCGGCAGGTGGAGGAGGTGCTTTACCCCGCCATGGAGGACTTCGCCATTGACATTATGTTGGGCAAGGATGCCGGTGCCCGTTCTATCCGGCTGGAGCTGCCCCATTTCACCCTGATCGGAGCGACGACCCGGGCAGGATTGCTGTCGGCACCTCTGCGGGATCGTTTCGGCATTATCTCCAAGCTGGAGTTTTATACCAAGGAAGAGCTGCAGCAGATTGTGCTGCGTTCTGCGGCGGTACTGGGAGTGGAAATCGACACGGAGGGAGCCGAACGGATTGCCCTGCGTTCGAGAGGCACGCCGCGGCTGGCCAACCGTCTTCTGAAGCGGGTGCGGGATTTTGCGGAAATCAAGTATGACGGCCGCATCAGCCGGCAGGCAGCAGACTATGCCCTGGATATTCTGGATGTGGACAAGCTGGGTCTGGATCAGAACGACAGAGCCTATCTGCTGACCATTATTGAGAAATTCAGCGGCGGACCGGTAGGACTGGAAACGCTGGCGGCGGCGCTGGGAGAGGACAGCGGCACACTGGAGGATGTCTATGAGCCGTATCTTCTGATGAACGGGCTCGTCAACAGAACGCCGCGCGGACGGGTGGCAACGGCAAATGCCTACAAGCATCTGGGACTTCCCTATCAGGCCACCTTGGTGTTATCATAGGAAGGGTCAGAAAACCGGGCAAGTACTGAGAAATTTTGGAGAGAATATGGCAGAGAAAAATACAGTAGAGGTAGTGATTGACGGGAAGATTTATCAGCTCAGCGGTGCGGAGTCGGAAAGCTATCTTCATGAGGTAGCAGGTTACCTCAATACAAAGATTGCATCCTTCCGAAAGAGCTTCAAGGGCTATAACAAGCTGGAGGATTCCCTGAAGGCGCTGCTCATGGAGATCAATATTTGTGACGATCTGTTCACGGAGCAGGACAAGGTACGGCAGGCACAGAAGGAACTGGAGGAGCAGCAGCGGGATGCGTATTCCGCAAAGCACGATCTGATCAATGTGCAGATGAAGCTGGAGGCTGCGCTGAAGCAGCTGGAGCAGACCCAGATGCGGCTGGCCGAGCTGGAAAAGGAAAAAAGCCGGACCAGCCATAATTTCACCGCACCGTCTCCGAATGAAAAGAGTTAAGTCATGCGGGAGAGAACAGAAAAGGCAGAGCTTCTGGCACCGGCCGGCTCACTGCAGTCGGTGATTGCAGCGGTCAATGCAGGCGCAGATGCCATATATATGGGCGGGCGAAAATTCGGCGCCCGTGCCTTTGCAGAGTCTGCAGAAGCGGAAGAGGATATGGTAATGGAGGCCATTCGATATTGCCATCTCTTCCGCGTGAAGCTGTATATGACAGTGAATGTACTCTTTAAGGAGTCAGAGCTTAAAGAGCTTTTTTCATATATAAAGCCTTATTATGCAGCGGGTGTGGACGGACTCATTGTGCAGGATCTCGGTGCGGCGCAGCTGCTGCGGCAGATGTTTCCGGACCTGGAAATTCATGCCAGCACACAGCTTACGATCACCCGGCCGGAAAGCGCATTGCTGATGAAGGAGCTGGGCTTTACCCGGGCGGTTCTGGCCCGGGAGCTGAGCCTTCGGGAAATTGCAGAGATCCGTCAGCAGAGTGGTATCGAACTGGAGGTTTTTGTGCACGGCGCCATGTGCTACAGCTATTCCGGCGCCTGCTTCATGTCCTCCCTGCTGGGCGGGCGAAGCGGAAACCGGGGACGCTGTGCGGGGACCTGTCGGCTTTGCTATCAGGCTGCCGGAAAAAAGGCATATCTTCTCAGCATGAAGGATATGGAAACCGTCGAAATGCTGCCGGCGCTTATAGAGGCCGGTGCTTTTTCTATGAAAATCGAAGGGCGGATGAAATCTCCGGTTTATACGGCCGGCGTGGTCTCGGTTTATCGAAAGTATCTGGACCTGGCTATGGCTGATCCAGAGCATTATCGCGTAGATCGAAGGGATCTGGAAATTCTGCATGAAATCTTCGACCGCGGCGGAGTGACTTCCTATCTGAACAGGCACAACGGAGCAGATATGCTTGCCACAGAGGAAAAGTCGTTTCGGGCGGCAAAAGAGGAAATCATTTCTGACATTAAAACGAATTTTATTGAAAGCAACCGGAGGATTCCGCTGCGAGCAGAAATCAAGCTCGTTGAGGGACAGCCGATGTGCCTGACGGTAACAGCCGCTTCTGCTGAACCCGGTATCCATGAGGAAGGGCAGAAGCGCAGTCCGGTATCGGTGACGGTATCTTCGGAGGACACATTGGCGCAGGCGGACGGACACGCGGCAACGGAGGAGGATATCCGAAAGCAGCTGTCCAAAACCGGCGGTACGGTATTTTATTTTGAAAGCATCAGGGTTTGTCTTGCGGAAGGACTGTTTGTGCCAGTATCGGCATTGAACAAGCTGCGCCGGGATGCCCTGCAGCGCTATATGGAGGCAGAGCTTGAAGGCGCAGAGAGGAGCTGACAGAAGGCACAGCGAAGGCCGCAGCGACAGACAGAATACAGGCGTGAAAAAGAGAACAGCCGAGAAGCAGAAGAAAAGGCGCCAGGCTGCAGCATCGACTGCAGCCTGGAAGCCGGCAGTGAAGCCGCTTCCCATGGAAGTATGCGTTTCAGTGGAGACAGAGGAGCAGCTTGCTGAGGTGCTTTCATCCTCACGGGTTTCTCTGGTGTATCTGGATGAAAGCATAGCGGGGGATGATCAGCTTCCCCGACTTCTGGAAGCCGTACATAAGGCCGGCAAACAGGCAGGCCTTCGGCTGCGGCGCATACAGCGGTTGACGGATCCCGGAAAGAGCTCTCTTGAAAATGTGCAGAAAAATCTGCAGCAGCTTGATGCCGTGCTGGTGCGGACATTGGATCAGGCGGTGCAGCTGCGGTCTCTTCCGAAGGAAAATCGACCGGAGCTGATTTTTGATTATACGGTCTATGCGTATAGCCGGACGGCAGCTGATTTTCTTTGCTCGCTGGGCGCAGATCGTCTGACAGATCCCATCGAGCTTAATTTTCGGGAGCTCCTGGCGCTGCGGCAGGAGAACGACCTTCCCCGGGAGCTCTTGGTATACGGACATCTGCCCATGATGGTGAGTGCCAACTGTGTTCGCCGCACAACGAAAGGGTGCGACCGAAGCAACAGTGTGACAGCCATGAAGGACCGCATGCAGAAGATCATGCCCGTCAGAGCCTATTGTAAGTACTGCTATAATGAAATCTACAATGCAGAGCCATGTGTTCTGTACGATCTTTATGAGGAATGTCTTCGGCTGCGGTCCTGTAGGCAGCGCTTCGATTTCTCGGTGGAGGGACGGGAGACTGTGCATCAGATTCTTTCCGGCGCAGTACCATCCATGCTGACCCGGGGACATTTTCACCATGGAGTAGACTGATGGTTAATTTGTTTACAACAGCCAGCCGGTACCTCTGTATTCTGCTGGTGGTGCTTTATACCTATTGCAATTTCCGGTATCTTTCTATCCCGGATGAGGAGGATGCGGCACCCCTCTGCGGATGGCAGTTCCGGATCATTCTGCTGATTCATTTTCTGTGTCATGTGGTGATTTTTCTGAAAGCACAGGAAATGACAGTGCTTCCGCTGTATTTGGCGGAGCTTGCCTTTCTTATAGGCTATCCGTCGATATTTCGTCTGCTGTATCGGAATATGAACCGGCTTTTGCTCAACAACCTCTGTCTTTTCATCAGCTATGGACTGATCATGCTGGAAAGACTGGATATGAGCAAGGCCATCAAGCAGTTTGTCATCATTGTGGGAGCTGCTGTGCTGACTCTGGTGATCCCCTTCATTATCGATCGGATCTGGGATCTGATGCGCTATCGTTATGTTTTTGCCGTGGTAGGGATAGCTTTGCTTTTTTCCGTGTTTCTCATCGGTGCAACCAGCTATGGCGCGAAGATGAGCATTCAGATCGGCGGATTTACCTTCCAGGCTTCGGAAATTGTAAAGATCACCTTCGTTTTCTGTATGGCCGGCATGCTGTGCCTTGCGGAGAGCTTTCGTGAAATCTGTATTGCCAGCGGCTTTGCCGGGGCACATATGCTGGTGCTGGTGCTTTGCCGGGATCTGGGATCTGCCCTCATTTTTTTCATGGCGTATCTGATCATGCTTTTTATTGCGACCAGCCGAAAGAGCCTGCTGGCCCTTGGGTCAGCTGCGGCAGCGCTGGCGGCTGTCGTTTCCTATCGTCTTTTCAGCCATGTGCGAACACGAGTTTTTGCCTGGCTGAATCCCTGGGCGGATATCGACAATAAAGGGTACCAGATCACCCAGTCTCTTTTTGCCATCGGAACCGGCGGGCTGACGGGCCTGGGACTTTTCCAGGGACTGCCCAATCGGATTCCGATCGTAGAAAAGGATTTCATGATCTCTGCAATTTCGGAGGAGATGGGGGCCATTACGGCAATCTGCATTACGCTGCTCTGTCTGGGCTGCTTCATGCAGATGATGATGATCGCCACCTATATGGAATTTCAGTTCTACAAGCTTGTGGCCGTCGGACTGGCACTGGAGTATATTGTTCAGGTTTTTCTCACCATCGGCGGCGCTGTCAAATTCATTCCTTCCACCGGTGTGACGCTGCCCTTTGTCAGCTACGGCGGATCCAGTCTTGTGGCAAGCTTTATCGTTTTTTCTGTCATTCAGGCACTTTATATTGTACAGGGTAATGAAGACGAGGCCGATGAGGAAGCGGCATATGCTGCAGAGGAGCAGAGAGGATATGATGACGCGGCCGTCGGATATTCCGATCGGTAGGGAGGTGCGCGGATGAAAAATGACAGAAAACAGAAGCAGCGCGCGAACCGTCAGATCGTTGGCACAATATTTTTCTTTTCACTGCTGTTCTTCGGGATGATCGGCTATATGGTATACTTCATCCTGGTACAGGCACCGGATCTCATGGGAAATCCATATAATTCCCGTATGGATGTCTTCAATAACCGCTATATCCGAGGGGAGCTGCTGGCAAATGACGAACAGGTACTGGCACGAACAGATGTGGCAGAGGACGGAACCGAAACCAGAGTATATCCGCTGGGATCTCTTTTTGCCCATGCCGTCGGCTATTCCACGAAGGGAAAAACCGGGCTGGAGGCTGTCAGCAACTTCTACTTAATGAAGTCCGATATGGACCCGCTGACGCAGGTGATCAATGAACTGACAGAGCAGAAGTCTCAGGGGGATAATGTTGTCACCACTCTGGATGTGGGACTGCAGAAGACGGTGAGTGATGCGCTGGGGGAGCGGAAGGGTGCAGTGGTCTGCATGGAGCCGAAAACAGGAAAAATTCTTGCCATGGTATCCAAACCGGGATATGATCCCAATTCGCTGCTTTCTGACTGGGATGCGCTGACAAGCAGCAGCAATACCAGCGGAAATCTTCTGAATCGGGCAACGCAGGGGCTGTATCCGCCGGGAAGTACATTTAAAATACTGATTGCGCTGGAATACATGCGGGAGCATCCGACGGACTATCAGAGCTTTCAATTCAACTGTCAGGGCTATTATCAGGATCCGGACAATCCGGAGCTGATTGTGCATTGCTATGGCAACGAAGAGCACGGATCAGTGGATCTGGAAACGGCTTTTGCGTATTCCTGCAATGCTGCTTTTGCTAAAATCGGAACAGAGATTGATCCGGGCAAGCTCCGGGAGCTGGCAGAAAGTCTGGGCTTTAATGCGGATCTTCCGATTGCCGTGACAAGCTCCCAGAGTCGCTTCAAGGTAACAAAGGATGCAGATGTCTGGACCATGATGCAGTCGGCAATCGGGCAGGGGGAGACCATGATGAGCCCGCTGCACAATCTTCTCATCACCGCTGCCATCGCCAACGGCGGTGTGCTGCAGGAGCCGAAGCTGCTGGAACAGATTGAATCTGCAGACGGGAGACTGGTGAAAAGCTTCGGCGAAAGCGAAAAAAAACAGCTTATGAGCAGCGAGGAGGCTGCCGTTTTGTCTTCTTTTATGCGGAAGGTGGTAACGGACGGTACCGCCTCAAAGCTCAGGACGGATGATTATGCGGCTGCCGGAAAAACGGGCTCTGCGGAATACAGTGACAACGGCAGCATTAAAACCTACGCCTGGTTTACCGGCTTTGCGCCGCAGGAGGATCCGCAGCTCGCTGTATGCGTGCTGGTGGAGGACGGCGAAACCGGCGGCAGAACGGCAGCACCCATTGCCCGGGCGGCCTTTGACTACTGGCTGAATCGTTGATGTGCCGTGCGCAAAACGGGCTTGTTGAATAGATTTAAAGTAACTGTTTAGGGGGATTGAAAATGAAACGTCTTTTATCCTACATTAAGGATTATAAGTTCAAGGCGATACTGGCACCGCTTTTCAAATGTCTGGAGGCCTGCTTTGAGCTTTTTGTGCCGTTGGTTATTTCCAGCATGATCGATGTGGGCATTCGCACGCAGGACTATGGCTATGTACTGCGGATGGGCCTTCTGCTGCTTTTGCTGGCTTTGATCGGCCTCTGCTGCTCTGTGACGGCCCAGTATTTTTCGGCTAAGGTTGCCATACATACGGGTAAGGAAATGCGGGCGGATCTTTTCCGGCATATTACATCCCTTGGTCATCAGGAAATCGATACCCTGGGAACCTCGACATTGATCACACGGATGACCTCGGATATCAATCAGATCGAAAGCGGCGTCAATCTGACGCTGCGCCTTTTCATGCGATCTCCCTTCATTGTCTTCGGCGCCATGATCATGGCCTTCACCATCAATGTAAAGGCAGCGCTTGTATTCTGTGTGACGATTCCGCTGCTCGCGGTGGTGGTCTTCGGCATCATGCTGTCTACGATGCCCATGTATCGGAACGTGCAGAAGCAGCTGGACAGGGTAATGAAGACGACCCGGGAAAATCTGCTGGGTGTCCGGGTTGTACGGGCATTCAATCGTCAGACATCCGAAAAGGCAGAATTCAAAGCAGAAAATGATTTGCTGACCAGAATGCAGGTGAGCGTGGGACGTATTTCTGCTCTGCTGAACCCGGTTACCTACGTGATTATCAACCTAAGCGTGGTGGTGCTGGTGCTGGCCGGCGGGCAGCTCGTAAACACCGGTGTCCTGTCTCAGGGCAAAGTAGTTGCACTGGTTAACTATATGAATCAGATTCTGGTGGAGCTCATTAAGCTGGCAAACCTCGGCATTCAAATTTCCAAGGCATATGCCTGCCTGAACCGTGTCAATGGAATTTTCGACGAAAAATCCGCCATTGTCAGCGGCGCAGAGAAGCATCCGAAGCATACAGCGGTTCCCTTCCTTTCCTTCTCGCATGTGGATTTTCGCTACAGCGAGGGCGGCGCACCGGCCTTGTCCGATGTGAGCTTTGAGGTGCAGAAGGGAGAGACCATCGGTGTGATCGGCGGTACCGGATCCGGCAAATCCACGCTGGTGAATCTCCTGCCCCGTTTCTATGATGTGAGTGCCGGCAGCATTTCTCTGTACGGCACCGATGTGCGTGACTATGACGTAGACACTCTTCGCATGCGCTTTGGTGTGGTGCCGCAGAAATCTGTGCTGTTCTCCGGTACGCTTCGGGAAAACATGCAATGGGGAAGCAAAGCTGCGGAGGATGCCGACATTTACGCAGCACTTCGTACGGCGCAGGCCTATGATTTTGTGAAGGAAAAGGGAGAGGGCCTGGATTTTATGATCGAGCAGGAGGGACGAAATCTTTCCGGCGGTCAGAAGCAGCGTCTCTGTATTGCCCGGGCACTGGTGCGCAAGCCGGAAATTCTGATTCTGGATGACTCTGCCTCTGCTCTGGACTTTGCGACCGATGCGGCGCTTCGGCGGGCGATACGAGAGGACACAGAAAACACAACTGTATTCCTGGTGTCACAGCGCGTAGCGACAGTTCGCGGCGCATCCCGCATTATCGTACTGGATGAGGGAAGGGTTGTGGGCATCGGAACCCACAGAGAGCTGTTTGATACCTGCAGCGTATATCACGAGATCTGTATGTCTCAGCTGTCCCAGGCTGAGGCAGAGCGTTGAGGAGGCGGCTATGGCAAAGGCAAAAATCAGAAAATTCAATCAGACGGATAAACAGACCGTGCGGCGGATTCTGCGCTATATCCGGAATTATATGCATCTCGTGCTGCTGTCGGTGCTCCTGGCGGCGGTGACGGTTGTACTGACATTGTATATCCCGATTATGACAGGACATGCTATTGATCATATTATAGGAAAGGGTAATGTGGATTTTCCGGGACTCCTTGGCATTCTGAAGACCATGGCGGTGCTGATTCTCTGTACTGCGCTGAGCCAGTGGTTTATGAACCACATCAACAATGTGGTGACCTATCGGGTGGTGGAGGACATTCGCACCAAGGCCTTCAATCACCTGCAGGAGCTGCCGGTTTCCTATCTGGATGCGCATCCGGCGGGCGATCTGGTGAGCCGTGTTATTACGGATATTGATCAGTTCTCCCAGGGACTTCTCATGGGCTTTACACAGCTTTTTACCAGTGCTATGACGATTATCGGTACATTGATCTTCATGTTTGTGATCAATCCGCTGATTGCCTTCCTTGTAGTGCTGCTGACGCCGATTTCCTTCCTGGTGGCCGGCTTTATTGCCAAGAAAACCTACCGCTTATTTCAGCATCAGTCGGAATCGCGCGGTACACTGACTGCGTTCACGAATGAAATGGTCGGCAATCTGAAGCTGCTGAAAGCATTTTCCCATGAAGAGGAGAGCCAGAAGCGCTTTAACGAGATCAATGAAACCCTGTCGGGCTATTCCATGGGCGCTACCTTTTACAGTTCTCTTGTCAATCCGCTGACCCGTTTCGTGAATGCTCTGGTCTACGCCATTGTGGCAGGAACCGGTGCCGGACTGGCCATTCGGGGAGCATTGACAGTGGGAGAGCTGACCTCCTTCCTGAGCTATGCCAACCAGTATACCAAGCCTTTTAATGAAATTTCCGGCGTGGTGACAGAGCTGCAGAACGCGCTAGCCAGTGCCGCCCGGGTTTTTGAGCTGATTGATGAGCCGGCTGAAAAGCCGGATGCAGCAGATGCAGCGGTGCTGACGAATGCAAGGGGCGAAATAGACATTGATCATATCTGGTTCAGCTATGATAAATCCAAAAAGCTGCTGCAGGATCTTCATGTTCATGTGAATCCCGGAGAGACCGTGGCCATTGTAGGACCTACCGGCTGCGGAAAATCCACTCTGATCAATCTGCTCATGCGCTTCTATGAGGTGGATGAGGGAAATATTCGCGTGGATGGTATCGACAATCGTTCTATGACACGGGAAAGCCTGCGAAACAGCTTCGGCATGGTGCTGCAGGAGACCTGGCTGAAGTCGGCTTCCATAAAGGACAACATTTCCTACGGAAAACCGGATGCCACAATGGAAGAAATCGAGGAGGCGGCAAAGAAGGCACATTGCGACGGCTTTATTCGCCGTCTGCCGAACGGATATGATACGGTGCTGTCTGAGGACGGCGGATCCCTGTCTCAGGGTCAGAAGCAGCTGCTCTGTATTGCCCGCCTGATGCTGCGCCTTCCGCCGATGCTGATTCTGGACGAGGCAACCAGCTCTATTGATACGAGAACAGAGCTGCACATTCAACATGCCTTTGACCGCATGATGGAGGGCAGAACCTCCTTTATTGTGGCACATCGACTTTCAACGGTGCGCAATGCAGATATGATCCTTGTCATGAAGGACGGAAATATTATTGAGCAGGG
>CAVELT010000095.1:0-17156 GCA_963616545.1 Dysosmobacter segnis
CGCCACCAGCACACCAATAATAGCCACAACTACCAGAAGCTCCGCCAATGTGAATCCCTTCTTGTTTAATTTCTTGAACATACTCTTTCTCCTTTTTCATTGTGGGCAGCTGCCCGGTTTACTGTATCTTGAAGTCTTGCGACATTCAATTCATTGTAATTAAGTAATTCAGATCGCTCCGGCGTTTTCCTGCTAGCCTGCGCTTTTCATCCCGGATTGAACTCGAGCCTGTAGCTCTCGTTCAACTTGCCTTCGGCAAGCAACTTTCCTGCGGAAAGTCGTCAGGTCGCTCCGATTTCTGCCTGATGCAGAAATCTCCGCTCACATAAGATCGTACATTGTAAAAATCGGCAAATAAATCGCAAACACGATGAATCCTGCGAAGATAGCCAGGAGCACGAGCAGTGTAGGTTCGAGCTTGGCAACGGCTTGTCTGGTGGCATGGTCGGCTTCGTTGGTGAAGTAGTCGCCGACGACGCTGAGTGTCTGATCCAGCTCACCGGTTTCCTCTCCGACGGCGCACATTTCCTTCAAATTGTCGGGGAAATGTCGGGTTTCGCGGATACAGCGGCCGAGGCTCCTACCCTCTTCGATCTTGCCGATCATGTTGAAGACATCCTTCCGAAGAAGATAGTTGTCAATGGTCTTCGCCGTGGTGGCGGCTGCCCGATCCAGTGTGAGACCGGAGGCCAGCATCACCGACATGGTGTTGGCAAACTGTGCCGCACCGTTCAGACGATGGATCCTTCCGATGACCGGCAGTGAAATGGCCAGCTTTGCAGCAAGGCTTTCACCCTTTTCCGTTCGAGAAAAGCATTTCCATCCGATGACCATCGCCAGAAGAATGATGAGCATCAGGATCCACCAATGTGCGAAGAAATCGGAGCAGTCGATCATGATTTTGGTGATCAGCGGAAGGTCTCCGCCGAGATCGGCAAAGGTTGCTGCCAGTGTCGGAATTACCTTGGCCATAACCACGATGAGAACCACAACGGCAACGCAGACCACGAAAATCGGATAGGTCATGGCGCTGCGAATTTTCTCGGTGGTTTTGTAGCTCTTTTCATAATAGCTCTGCAGCTTCTCGAAGCTTCTGTCCAGTGTACCGGACTGCTCTCCCGCCCTTACGGTTTCAATGAAGGTGGGCGGAAAGCTTTCCTTGTACTTCTCGAAGCAGGAGGCCACCAGATTTCCCGCAGCCACATCCTCGGAAATTGCAGTGAGGATTTTCTTCAGCCGCTTATCCTCCGTCTGTCCGGCGATCATTCCCATCGCCCGTACAATCGGCATGCCGGATTTCAAGGTAATGGCGAACTGAGAACACATCATCGCGAGCGACTTGCTCTTGATCTTCCTGCTGCCCAGCTCCATGGTGAGCACTTTTTGCATCCGGGTATTACGGATGGGTCTCAGGCTCTTGATCACAGGATATTGATCCCGGATCTGAAGCACCGCATTGTACTCATCTATCGCCTGTACCATGCCCCGGGCTTCGGTTCCGCCGGCGGTGAAAGCTTTGTATGAATAAGAAATCATAATTTCCGCCTCCTTTTCCGGTGTATTCAGCTCCTTCAAGAAATGTTTAAGACTATTATTTTTGTCTCATCTCTTTGTTTCTGTACCTTCATTTTAGCAATATCGTATGCAAAGTCAAGGATTTTATGCAATTTTTGCGATTATTTTTCGATTAAAATGTATATTTTTAATATTTTGGGATATTTTTAAGTATGTCAAGAAAGTGAAGTTCTTCTTTTTAATGAATGAGAACTCTTCTCTTCATCTGCTCCGGATCCCGGCAGGCCTCCAGTGCTGTTTCCGGGCGGATCATGCCCCCCTTTGCCAGCTGCAGCAGGGCATTGTCCATGGTGAGGGAGCCCTCTTCGGCACCGGAAAGAAGGAAGCTCTGCATCTGGGCGGTTTTCCCCTCCCGCACCAGGTTGCTGAGAGCGGCATTCATCACCATAAGCTCACAGGCCGCGACGCGGCCCTTGCCGCCGGCCCGGGGAAGCAGCTGCTGAGACAGCACTGCCCGCAAAGCGGCAGCTAGCTGGATGCGGATCTGGGCCTGCCGCTCCGCCGGGAAGGCGCCGACGATTCGGTCAATGGTTTCCGTGGCGGAGTTTGTATGCAATGTGGCAAACACCAGATGGCCGGTTTCTGCTGCTGTCAATGCCGTCTCAATGGTATCCAGGTCCCGCATTTCCCCGATCAGAATCACATCCGGGTCCTCCCGCAGCGCCGCCCGCAGTCCTTCCGCATAGCTTGCCGTGTCGATGCCGATTTCTCTCTGGTTAATGAGGGCTCTCTCCGGCGTATAAACATACTCAACAGGATCCTCCAGCGTGAGAATATGCTCATCCCGGGTTTCATTGATTCTCTGCAGCACAGCGGCCAATGTCGTAGACTTTCCGGAGCCGGTTTCGCCGGTCACAAGCACCAGTCCATGCTGCAATGCCGGAAAGCGGCTGACTGCCGGCGGAAGATACAGCTCCTCCAGCTGTGGAATATGCTCGGCCAGAAGACGAATCGCGGCAGACGGCTTTCCCTGCTGCAGAAAAACATTGATGCGGACGCGAATGCCGCAAAGAGTAGCGCCCAGATCGTATTCCCCCACACTGCCGAGATCCGAAAAGGAGGAGCCCAGAAGGGCGGTAGCCAGCTGCCGACAGTCCTCCTCGGTCAATTTTTCCTCGCCGAATGACTGCAGTTTTCCATCAATACGGAGCTTCGGCGGCAAGCCGCAGCAGAGGTGCAGGTCGGACGCACCTCGTTCCTTTGCCTGTATTAAGAGCTCTTCTATCTGAAACATACTGTTTTCTCCTGTCTGATTAAAGATCCGATAAATTCTGTGCGACCTCTTCAATGCTGGTGATGCCGGACAGCACCAGCTCCTCCGCATTTTCCAGCATGGTGCGGTAGCCGGTCTCCTTTGCCAGCTCCCGGAAGCGCTGCTTGCCCTGATCCTCGGTAATGCAGCGCCGCAGCTTGTCATTCATCAGCAGCACCTCAAAGTCACCGATACGTCCCCGGTAGCCGCAGTGGAAGCAGAGATCGCAGCCCCGTCCCTTGTAATAAATGCGGCCCGGCTTTTCCGGCAGTCCCGCTGTCTGCAGCTCTCCGGCCGCCGGCACATATTCCTCCTTGCAGCTCGGACAGATCCGCCGCAGCAGACGCTGAGAAATGATGCCGCGGACGCCGGCAGCGATAAGATAGCCGGGTACGCCCATATCACGCAGACGATCCACGGCAGATACCGCATCCTCGGTATGAATGGTGGTGATCACCAGATGTCCGGTCATGGCTGCCCGCATGGCGATTTCCGCTGTCTCACCGTCTCGAATCTCACCCACGCAGATAATATCCGGGTCCTGCCGGAGAATGGCCCGGAGACCGGAAGCAAAGGTGAGCCCCAGCTTTTCATTGATCTGTACCTGCGTAGCGCCGGCAATATTGTATTCCACGGGATCCTCCAGGGTAATGAGGTTTGTGCTCTCGGACAGAAGCTCATTCACCAGAGCATACATGGTGCTGGACTTTCCGGAGCCGGTGGGTCCCACGATCATGATGACGCCGGCGTGCAGGCCCAGAAGCCGGTCCAGCTTTGCATCCTCTGCCTCCGGCATGCCGATACCCCGGCGGTTCAGTTTTTCACCGTTTCGCATCAGAATACGAATTACGATTTTCTCTCCGTAAATGGTGGGCAGCGTGGAAACACGGAGATCCACCTCGGTTCCCATGATCTTCAGCTTTGCCCGTCCGTCCTGTGGAACCCGGCGCTCCACAATATCAAGCTTCGACATGATCTTCAGGCGGGAAATGACAGAGTCCTGGAGATTCCGGGGAATGGTGAGAATCCGATGGAGCTTTCCGTCAATACGCATGCGGATCACCAGATCCTCCTCTCCCGGCTCCCAGTGGATATCGGAAGCATTCTCCCGGACTGCCCGTTCAATAATAGAATTCACCAGACGGATGGTCGGCGCATTGTCCTTGGATTCCTCCTCCGCTGCGGTCACCGCTTCCGGGGAAATGCCGGCCTCCGCCCGCATCTGCGCCATGGCCTCGGCGGCGCCTTCATTACCATACAGGGTATTGATGGCCCGCACCACAGCAGCGTTTCCGGCGATCATGGGCACAATTTTCTTTCGGGAAATCCGGGCCGCCTCCTCCTGGGCCAGGAAATTCATAGGATCCGCCATAGCCAGATACAGAACTCCCTTTACGGTACGCACCGGCACCACCTTCTCCTTCTGGGCGAAATTTTTCGGCAGAAGCTTCGACATTGCCGGATCGATGTCCACCTTGGTGAGGTCAATGTAGTCGATGCCCAGCTGCATGCGCAGCGCATCAATGAGCTGTGCCTCCGTAATGAAGCCATGCTTTACCAGCACACTGCCGAGACGATCATTGTCCTGCTTCTGAAATTCAAAGGCCTGCTGCAGCTGCTCCTCATTGATGAGCCCGAGCTCCACCAGCATTTCGCCCAATCGCTTCATTTTCATGGTCATTTCCTCCTGGAAGAATCGGCGCCGGCTGCCCGGTGCCAAAAAAAGATAAGAGACTGAACCGCACAAGCAGTCCAGCCTCTTTTATCATAGCATAGTCTTTCTCTATATTCTAATGTATAAAAATCGCAGAATCGTTCAAATTTAAGTTTTTCAGGAGAAGCGACTTCTCACCGCAGCCTCCAAGATGTCCACACAGCCCATAACGCCGAAGCTTTCGGAATCCAGACAGATGTCCTTGCCCTTCTGCTGGTTCCAGCCGTTCATGGAATAGAAGCGGTAATAGCTGTCTCTCGCGGCATCCTTCTCCCGGATCAGGCTTCTGGCCTCCTTCCGGCTGATGCCGTTCTGCTCCATGATGTGATCCACCCGGTAATCCTCCGGACCGTAGATGTAGGCATTGATCACATCCTTCTCATTGCGGAGAATGTAGTCGCTGAGGCGTCCCACCAGAACGCAGGATTCCTTCGTATAGAGATCCCGGATCAGCTGTGCCTCCTGATTGAAAAGCTGGTCCTCCAGGGTGTCGTTGGCATTGGCAATGCCGAAGAGAGGCGCCATGAAACGGCGCTGAACGGATTCGTCATGTGCGCTGATGAACTGGCTGGCAATGCCGGTTTTCTGGGCAGCACGCTCCAGCAGCTCCTTATCATAGAAATGCACATTCAGCCGACGGGCCAGCTCCCGCCCCACATCGTGGCCCTTTGCACCGGACTGACGGGTAATGGTCACCGCAAAATGCTTTAGCTCGCTCATATTGCCTCCTTACAGTACGCTGGCCAGGAAAGCCTTGCAGCGCGCAGATTTCGGATTCGAAAACATTTCCGCAGGACTGGAATCCTCTACGATAAAGCCGTCCTCCATGAAGACCACCCGATCGGCCACCTCTCTCGCAAAACCCATTTCGTGGGTCACCACCACCATGGTCATGCCCTCCTGGGCCAGCTTCTTCATGACGTCCAGCACCTCGCCGACCATCTCCGGATCCAGAGCGGAGGTAGGCTCATCAAAGAGCATGATTTTCGGACTCATGCACAGGGCACGGGCAATGGCCACACGCTGCTTCTGACCGCCGGAAAGGGTCACGGGATACACGTCCTTCTTGTCGTAGAGACCGACGATCTTCAGAAGCTCCGCTGCCTTCTGCTCTGCCTCCGCCTTCGTCATCTTCTTCAGCATCACCGGCGCCAGGGTCAGATTGTCCATGACGGTATAGTTGGGGAAGAGATTGAAATGCTGGAAGACCATACCGATGTTCTCACGGTACTTATTGATGTCCTTTACCTTGGAAAGCTTCTGACCCAGCACCTCGATCTCGCCGCCCTGGGTCTCCTCCAGCTTATTGAGGCAGCGCAGCAGGGTGGACTTGCCGGAGCCGGATGGGCCGATCACACAGACCACCTGTCCCTCTTCCACATCGAAGGAAATGTCCCGGAGCACCTCCAGCTCGCCGAATACCTTTCGCAGATTCTGTACTTTGATAATTGATGACATAATAACCTCCTCAGCGCTTATCGTAGCTCAGCCGTCTCTCCACATACTTGCTGAGCAGGGTCAGCGCGGTGATGAGAATGACATACATGATGGCGGCATAGCTGTAGACCTCGAAGGCCTTGTAGTTTCGTGCAATGATGGTTTTCGCACACATGGTGAGCTCATTGACGGAAATGGCAGACAGGATGGCGGTATCCTTCAGAGAGCTGATGAACTGATTCATCAGGGACGGAATCATGATCTTCACGGCCTGAGGAAGAATGATCTTCCGCATGGTCTGTCCGTAGGAAAGGCCCAGGGAACGCGCCGCCTCCATCTGGCCGTAATCAATGGCCTGGATACCGGCACGGAAGATCTCTGCCATGTAGGCGCTGGCATTCAGTCCCAGGATCAGAGAAGCCGATACCATGAGCGGCAGGGCATTCTTGATGACGCCGAAATACAGAAAGAGTGCCAGGATCATCAGCGGAATGCCTCTGATGATGGTGATATAGAGATTGGCCAGCTTCACCAGGAGCGATTTGCCGCTGATGGAAAGGATACAGATCAGAATGCCCAGCGCAAAGGCAATCAGGATACCGAAGATGGCGATAATGACGGTGAGCCGGAGTCCGCCGAGAAGGCGCGGCAGGTACTGGAAGAACATAGAGAAATAATTGGACATTTGGCTAAACCTTTCTGATTGAAAGAACGGCACCGGGTACCCGCAAGCCAAGCTTGCGCGAAACCCAGTGCCAAGAAGGAGGGAACCTCACGATTCCCTCTTTAAGTTTCAGTGATTTAAGGTATTTCCAATGGGCACCCGCAAGCCAAGCTTGCGCTAAGCCCATTGGAATCAATCAGCATACTCAGCAAGGATGCTGTCGTAGGTACCGTCAGCCTTGATCTTGGCAAGACCGTCATTGAAGGCCTTCAGAAGATCTGCGTTGGCTCCCTTGTTCACTGCGAAGGCTACCGGGCCCGGCTCGTTGACAGCGTCAACCGCCACCTTCAGACCCTCCTGCTCACCAATCTTGATCTCATAAGCAATAACCGGATAATCCTCCAGCATAGCGTCTGCCTGTCCGTTCTTTACAGCCATAGCGATAGACGCGCTGTCCTGCAGAGTGGAAATCTCAAAGCCGTACTCAGCCTGGTTGTCCTCTGCCCACAGGGCGCCCTGTGTGCCCTCCTTTACAGCAATGGACTTGCCCTTCAGGTCTGTCAGTGCGCTGATGCTGTCGTCGCTTGCTGCGGTAACCAGTGCCAGACCGTCCTCATAGTAGGGATCAGAGAAATCCACGCTCTGCTTTCTCTCATCTGTCACGCTCATGCAGCCCAGGCCGCCGTCAATGGTACCGGAGGTCAGAGCCGGGATGATGGCCGAGAAATCCATAGGCTGAATATCCACATCGAAGCCCTCGGCCTCGGCAACAGCCTTGATCATCTCCACGTCAATGCCGACATAGGAGCCGTCATCCTGCTGAATGGAGAACGGTGCGAAGGCCTGATCGATGGCGATCTTGTAGGTCTTTCCGCTGACAGCTGAATCCTCTGCCTCAGCTGCCGCTGCAGTGGTATCCTCAGCTGCCGCTGTGGTCTCGGCTGCCGCAGCACTTGTGGCTGCTGTTGTGGCTGTGCTGCCGGATGATCCGCAGCCTGCCAGAGCAGCAGCTGCCATCACTGTGGTCATTGCAAGAGACATTACTTTTTTCATAATTGTTTCTCCTCCCTGTTTTCTTCCGGAGCCCTGTGTGTTTGGCTCTCGATTTATGACACATTGTAATTGTATGTCATAAAATTGTCAATAGTTTTCCCGGCATTTTTAGAATGCATAAATTTGCGTCTTTAATCCAGGAATTGTGCATAAGCAAGCATAAGCCCATCGTCAAAATGAATATTTGCATGAATGATCCGCTTTTTATCAGAAATTCAAAAGAATTTATCAATACAGACGCTGTGTCTTTATCATCAGTCATGCGTCGCGTCCGTAATTCATTTTGACTGCTTCACCATCACCATGCTGCATCGACAAAAAGGGAGCAGAACCCTGCGGTTCTGCTCCCTCTTCGAAGCCAAGCTGTTATGATATACTAAGCTTAGCACATATTTTTATGCTTTCAAGTATGAATTTTGATGCAAAGCTCTTCACTCATTCACCAGTGCGTCATCCATCAGCTTCATAAGCTCCAGCGCGCTGCCGAAGCCGCTCCAGCGGTCCTCCTCCAGCCAGTATACGTCTCCCTGCCATGTTGCATTCTGCCGGAAGCGGGTCTGTACATAGAAGCTGCCCAGTATACCCTGTGCCGTAAAAATGGCATCATAATGCGGCACAGTATCCGCGTACTCAATCAAGGACTGCTGAGAATGTACCCGGGCCGCGTTCTTCTGGAAGCCCCTCCGGGTAAAGGCCCGATTGATAGAGGCACTCTGCGGGAAGCACCAGCGGTCATACTGCGCATCCATGAGATTGATGAGTTCCCCGATACCGCTGAAATGCCGCGGCTCCTGCTCATATTTGGTATAGATCCGTCCGCTGTAATCGCTGCCGTTTTTCTGATCCACTGCCACCAGGATCAGATTTACGGCATACAGCCGGTTCTGCAAATCCTTATTCATCAGCCTGTCCCTCTGTCAGTGCGCCGTCAATCATGCGAATCAGCTCCAGAGCACTGCGGAAGTACTGCTCCTTCTTGCGGTCCGCCCAGGTAACCTTGCCCTGCCAGGTGGCATTCTCCTGATACTGTATATCTACGATAAAGGTACCGCTTACATTCTTTTTCTCATCTCTTGCTGTCTTCATATTACAGTCTCCCATCATTCGCAGTATTCACAAAGCATTTTTATTTCGCGCTTTTATATATGCATCTTAACACAAATGCACTTATAAAAAGTCTTAAAAGCCTTGAAATTTTTGAAAAAATCCAAAAAAGTCGGATTTGAGAATGAACGCCCCGACTCTGATCACAAAGGAATCCCCGATGAACGATGTTCATCGGGGATAAAAAAGAGTATGAATTAAAGTCCGGCGTTTGTCGGCCTCTAATCGCATCTATTACATACCGAACTCCTCAGCCCAATAGGTTCTGCCGTTCTGCTGATATACAGAAATGGCGCCTGTTGTATACTGGTCGCTCAGAATGTTGGCCTTGTGTGTGGGTGAAGCCATCCATGCATTGACAACCTCATCTGCTGTGTCGTAATACTCAGCCAGGTTCTCGCCGTAGAGAACGCTCTCGTCTGCGGTGTACCATGCGGATCCGTCCGGTCTGGTATGGGAGAAGCTTCTGGAGATTTCCTCTGCTCTCACATCGCCGGCTGCCTCAATGCTGTCATCCCAGCTAAGAGGCTGAAGACCGTTGGCTTCGCGAATCTCATTCACCTTTTCAAATGCGGCGTTTTCCTGTCCGTTTCCTGCGAAGGCTGTCATGGAAAATGCAGCTGCAAGAACGAGTGTCATGGTGACGATTTTTCTGACTAAGTTTTTCATACGTTAACTCCTTTTTAAGGAGTCAGCAAGAGAATCCAAATCTTCGATATTCAATTTGGATTGCAGCTGGCTGACATTTTACAGTCCCTATAGCTTTGCGTCGCCGGCTTTCGCCGGTTTTGCCGATACGGTCTCAAGCTTGAGATCCGTCTTATCTTAAAAACAGATTTGCGTTTTGTTTTCTCGCCTCTGTTCTTACACTTGCATTATAGCATGAATTTCTTATTTGTAAAGCACAAATTTGCATTGTAATTTGAATTTATAATTTTAAGTTTAAGGATAACAAAAAGAGGGTCTGCTTTCGCAGACCCTCGTCGGGATAAGTATCCTTATACTATTGTTGATCTATTGGTAAACGCCCACCAGACTGGCATGCACAACGAATCTCTCGCTGCCGCCGCTCTTGCCGGCGCAGGTAGATAAGGTGATGAGCTTCGGCCTGTCGGAGAAATCCACAGCATTGCTGTCATACTCCTGATAAACAGAATTTTTCATTGCCGCAGCAACATAGCTGTCATATTCCTCATCTGTGCTGACGACCTTGTAGGCGCTGCTTCCTTCCCGGGTCAGATAGTAGCTGAAGATCCGGTACTTCCGCACGCCGTCCGCTCTGTAAAGGTAAATGTAAGGATCCGTATCACAGAGCCCGGCTTCCTTTCGGAAGCGCTTCAGCGTGCCGAACATGCTGCCGTTCTTCATATTGTGTCCGTAGATCAGACTGTTCCGGTCACTGTAGTCCGCAGCGGCCGCGCAATCCAGAAAGATACAGCCGGCAAAGTTCCGTTTCCTCTCGAAGGTGGTATGAAGATAATCACTATTGTCCTTGCTGTGAACAACGGGATACTGAATAGACAGCGCCGGAATGGACAGCACAGCTGAAAAGTCTTCATTTTCCGCCGCAAGTGCCGCATAGTCAATATTTAGAACCGGATACTGCGGTGCAGCATCGCCCACATTTTCCTCTTCCTCCGGCTGAATGTACTCTTCTGTGATGGCGCTGTACTCGTCACCGGCCCGCTTATATTCCAGAAAATCCTTCATAAAGAAATATCCGAAAACCGCCATGCCGCAAAGCAGCAGAAGCGGCACCAGATAAAAGAGAATGCCGTTTTTCTTTTTTTCCTGCATAATTTTCCTCCCGTCTGTGATTTGCCGATGCGCTGCCGACTCTCTGCTGCAGCCCGCATTTCCCTACAAGCGTTCCTTGTTCTGTTCCCGGACTGCGGCCGGATCCAGCGTTTTCAGCGCCAGCTTATCCTCATACATGGCATGATCCGCCCGGGAAAAGACATCCTGAAAGGCTGCGTCCCGCTTCTCATCATAAAAGGCAAGACCGCTGGCCACCACCGGAATCCGTATGTCCCTGGAAATGCTGCTGCGCATGCGCTGTCGGAATTCCCCCAACATGTTGAACACAAAGTACCGCGGACGATTCCGAAAGACAATCGCAAATTCATCACCGCCGATGCGATAGATCCTTTCGTCCGGAAAATGCTGTTGAATCAGAGAGGCTGACTGCATCAGAAGAATGTCCCCCGCCAGATGCCCGTACAGATCATTTACGGCCTTCAGGTGATTGACGTCAAAGACGCACAGGGCAAAGGCCGCATGTCCCCGATGAATTTCCCGATCTCGCTCTGCGGTCTCCTCCTGAAAGGCATTCTGACTGCCCACCTTCGTCAGCTCATCCGTGTAGGCCATCTCAAAAATGCGGCGGAAAATGCCGGCGGAAACCACAATGGCAACGATACAGATGGCAAGCGTAAAGATCGCAATGAAGAAGATCAGCCGGTCCCTTTGGGCATTGACTGCCTCTGCAAAATCCTGCGTGCTGCGGGCCAGCATGGCTTCCGAATCCAGCTGCAGAATTTCCTGCATACTCAGGACAGAGGCACCGCCCACCAGCAGCGCCGTGACCAGAATCCCCAGCAGCATGACCGTCAGGAGTTTTCCACGAATTTGCTTCATACGCTGTCCTTTCCGGCCACACTCTCTCCGATGTGCTGATCCATTATCTGCTTCGTGCTGTCCTGTAAGCACTGAATATATGACAAAATACGCTTTATTATAACGTATAAGGACAGCCGCCGCAAGTCAGCTGTCCTTGCAATGCGAACATTTTGCTGTAAATTGTTTTTTGATTCAAAAGATTTTTGAAATCGAAAGAATTTTGTTACTTTTCGCACACTTGTTTTCATCACGTTATGCAGAAGTGCATAGCGTGATTTTCTTTATACCCGAAAAGGCGCGGTTTTACTCGGTTTTTTCGGATTTTTTTCGATTTTTTGAGTTGTTGCGTGCTCCTGTTTTTCCGTAGAACGTCATAACGTATTTGCGCCAATTTTCGCCGTTACGGGGTCAAAATGGGGTCAAAATGGGGTCAAATCAAAGACGGCAGCAGAAGCCGCGCGGATTTGCTGGAAACCTTGCGGGAGTGATCCGGGAGATCGAAGCCGCTTGCACTAGATCGGAGACGGCAGCGGCGGGAATGCCCGCAGAGCGCGCCACAGCTGCCGCAGAGCGCCGGAACGGCTGCATAATGGGGAAATGTACCAGCGAAGCGAAAAGAAGCCTTTAACGGGCGTATTCTTCACACGTTCGGGAAGTGAACTCTAGTTCATTGCTAGGACGGGCGGGAGCTGCTGCCGGAGCGCTACCACAGCAAGAGCCAAAGACGGCAGCAGAAACGGCAAGGGTTTGCCTTTTGGAATGCCCGCAGGACGCAACAGAAGCCCCGCAGAGCGGCAGAACAAGCGCAAGCGTGGAAATATACCGCTGAAGGGGATACAGCCCTAAAACGGGCGTATTTCGCCCTTTTCGCTTTTTATGTGATTTCGCGGCGTGACGTTTGCGCTTTGCTGGAAGTCCGGCGGGAGTGATCCGGCAGCTTGCACCAGATCGGGCGCGGACTGCTGCCGGAGTGATCCGCAAGGGAAAGCCAAGCGGCAGCAGAAGCAAGCCCGCCAAACGTTTACATCAGCGTGTCATAGTAGTCATCAGTGGCATTTTCGGCGTTTTCATGTTCTTTGTTGTCATAATAGTCATCGTCCGCAGCGCGGTTAAATACGACTTTTGAAAAGTCGCCATATTTTTCATTGCTTTTCATGGTATTTAAATAAGCTTCTACCAAATTTTGCGCCAAGTCCCAATCTTTAATGGGGCTACTGTCAACCGTAATGCGCGAAAATGCAAAGCAATAATGCCGAAGGAAATTATTTACATCTTCGCAGAAATCGGCGTTTAGCTTCCGTCCGTATCGGTTATAAATTGTTTTCCCGGTTTCGTTTTTGTTGCTGGACGGAAACGAAATACTAATTTTGTCCGTGTTTTCCGGGCTGTAATCAATCACGCACAGTCCTTTTTCGTCAAGCTTATAAATTAAGCGGCAAAAATCCGAAGCGCTGTATTCTGCCGTGGGCGTTTCGGGCGCTGCCTTTTCTTCCCCTGTCAATATCCATTCCATCGAAACGCCGCAGCATTCAGCATATCGCGCCAATTCTTCAACCGTTATTGGTGATTTGCCGTTTTCTATTTGTGATATTCTGTTTTGTGCTGCCGCGTCCGTGCCAAAGACCAGCCCTATTTTATAAGCGAATTTTTCTTGATTGTATTGTTTTTCGCCGTGCAATTTCCCATATTCACGGCGCAATTTAACAAGCCTATTGCCAATTTCAATGTTATTCATAGTTTGCCCCCATACAAAAATCAAAAAGCGAATACGATATGCAAAAACCGCCTATTTATGAATTTACTTTATACGTTCGGCGGCGTTCTGTAAAGTGGTAGACGAAACAAGACGGAAAACATAGAAGGGAGACGCGGAACAAATGAACAAAAGAAAAGAAACTGAAGGAATCACAAAGCGGTTAATGAACGCCGAAGAAGCGCAGAGCTATTGCGGGCTGGGGCGGGCGAAGTTCCGGCAGTTTGCGGACAAGATCGGAGCAACAAAGCGTTTCGGTGCGCGGGTGGTGTTTGACAAAGCAATCATTGACAGAGCTTTGGATAACTGCATTGATTTGGCGTAATAGCGGGGTGGCGGTATGGATCAGAAAACCAGACTATATGAACTACTACCCAGCAGCCGGAGCGAAGCCAAAACAAGCCGGGAGATCGCAGCGGCGGCAGGGATAACCAATATGCGCATATTTCGCCGCTATATTGAGCAATTGCGGAAAGATGGTTTGATTGTGTGCTCATGCGGTCGCGGACTGTACAAGCCGGAAAGCCGCAGCGATATTTTGCAATGGTTAGCAGCCACAAGAGCAAGAGCCAAAACGTTATCCGAAATATGCGAGAGTGCCGAAAGAGCGCTAGAGCAAACGCCTGGGCAGATATGCCTAAATACATCGAATGAGTAGAAGAAACAAGATAACCCCGTTTCCGCCATGGCAAAGCCCGGCAAGGGGTGGAATTGAGAAAAGCTTCACCAGAGTTGGACGGGAGTTTTTGCACAGCCCCGAAATTGAAAAGCTGCCGCCGAGCGCGTTTAAACTATTCTTGTATATGCTAGACAGGGCAGACGGAAAAAAAGAGTTTACATTCCCGCATAAATGCTATGCGGGGCTGATGGACAAAAAGACATTTCAAAAGGCACGGGAAGAGCTAGAAAAGGTCGGACTCATTAAGACGGTCGCGAGAAATGCGAACTTGAGAAAGCCCGCACAATATGAATTTTGCTTGAAGTGGAAACAAGCATAATTTCGTTTTGGCTGGGGAGTTTCTCCCCAAGCTAAACCCATAAACTTGGGGAGTTTCTCCCCAAGCTGAAGAAAAACGGCGTTTCACTTGGGGAGTTTCTCCACAACCGTTTCGCAGACTAAAGCGTTTCACTTGGGGAGTTTCTCCACACATATATAGATATCTACCATACCAGCATTTTAAAAGGCGTCCGTTTAGTATGCCATTGCCCCCGCTTCCGCTTCACTGGGAGAACCTAGAGCAAGCCGGGAGAGCTGCTGCCGGAGTGATCCACCAGATCGGGCGCGGACTGCTGCCGGAGTGATCCGCAAGGGAAAGCCAAGCGGCAGCTGAAACGGCGTGGGCATTCAAGACAGGGTGATCCTAGCGTGAAGGTCGAAGCAAGCACGGCAGAAACGCCCGCAGGACGCAGCGGAAGCCCCGCAGAGCGCCGGAACGGGTGCAAGGCTTGAGTTGTACCGCCGAAGGGAAAAGAAGCCCAAAACGGGCGCATTTCTTCACGCGTCCTAGCAATGAACTAGAGTTCACATTGGGGACGGGCGCGGACTGCTGCCGGATCAACCCAGCAGGAAGAAGCACGGCAAAGGGTCGGACGCGCAGCGGGTGAGCAAGGACAAGAGGAACGCCACCAGCGGCAGGGGGACGCGGAAAAGTGCAGGGAAGCGAAGCCAAGACCGCGCAAGTTCTGTTTTTTGCACGAATTGCCCTTTTCCGGGCTTTATCTGCAACAAACAAGCGGGGGCGGTGCGCACTTCCGGGACTGAACGCGTCCCGCATATCCGAAGAAATAACCGCATATCCGAAGAAATAACCGCATATCCGAAGAAATAACCGCATATCCGAAGAAATAACCGCATATCCGAAGAAATAACCGCATATCCGAAGAAATAACCGCATATCCGAAGAAATGCGGAGCTGCTGCCGGAGTGATCCACCAGATCGGAGCATAACAAAAATAACAAAAGCCTTTTGCCGATAACAAAAATAACAAAAGCCCGCTTTTTATGCGCAATCTATAGCAAACAAAAAAAAGATTGCGGAATCTATAGCTATAAACAAAATCAATAACAGCGCGGCTTTGGGAGTCTATAAGTTTTTCTTAGAGCCGTTTTAGCCGTTTCTGTGATAGCTTCACTTTGAGCCGCAAAAGGCAGCAGAACGAAAGGAGCGAATGCGGAATGAACGAAGAACGCTACAAGCGATTTATTGAGAAAATAGAGAGCTTCAAGCTTGACGGGGGGGCGATAGAACCATTCGATATGCACGCGGGGCATTGGTATGCATTCATGGAAGGCACGGACGAAATAAGCGGACGCGTAGACGCGGTTTATAGAGCTTACAAGTTTGGAATGCTGCAAGGCTTGCGCTTTGCGAAGAGATACGGACAGGAACAAGCCGCCGACATTTTGAAGCGGGTGGATCAGATCGGCAGCACGGCAGCAGAAGCAACTTGCACCAGATCGGGCGGGAGCTGCTGCCGGAATCAGTGACAGAGATAACAAAAACCCCGCACAGCTGGAAACTATGCGGGGCAATGCTTGCGGCGGTATGATATCCGCAAAGAGGTCAAACGCTTTGGATTATATCATGCTGCCGCCTTTTCTGAAAGGTGGAACAAATGAAAACCAGAACAATGCAGCGCTTGCGGATAGTTGCGGACGCGCTGGAAGCGTACAGCAGAGACAAGAGCCACAGCACAGCAGAACGGACGGACGCAGCAATCATGCTTGAAGATTTGGCAAGGGCTTTAAACGTGTTTCAAGTAGAACCGGACTATTTCGGGCATGATCTGAAAGGCGGCAGCGCATGGCAAGAATGAAAAAGCGCAGCGATGGGCGGTATAGAAGCAGCTTCACAGTTAACGGCAAGCGGTACTATGTTTATGCAGACAAGCAAGCAGATTTGAAAGCAGCAGAACGGGCAAAGCGGGAAGAGATTGCAAAAAAAGCGTTCACCAAGGGCGCAGATTTGACGATTGAACAATTCTATGAGAGATACCAAGAAGCGCGGGCGGGAGTGATAAAGGAAAGCAGCAGAACCACACAAGACCATAATTTCACAGTGATAAAAAATATATGCTGTGAAGATGGGCGCACATTTGGGAGCTTGAAGCTATCAGAAATCGAGCCGGAGCATATACGGATTTTGCAAAGAGAACTCAAAAAAGGCAGAGCCACAGCAACGGCGAACTTGTATTTGTCACTTGTACGCAGCTTATTAAATGCAGCCGTGAAGGAACGCGCTATTTCGTGGAATCCGTGCGCGCCCGTAAAGGATTTGAGACGGACGGAGAAAAAAGCGGCTGAAGGAATCCACAGAGCATTGACGCAGGAAGAAACGGCGGCTTTTCTATCTGCTGCCGAAGCTATGAACGCGTGGGGCTTGCGGCTATATATTGTCTTGCTAAATACCGGGGCAAGAATCGGCGAGATCGGAGCTATTACCCCGGCAGACATTCGCGGCGGCGTTCTTCACATATCCAAAACGGTGACAAAATCGAAGTACGGCAGCGCGAATATAGGGGAATCACCAAAGACCGAAAGCGGGAAGCGGGACATTCCATTGACTGCCGAAGCAATGGCGGCAATCAAAGAGCAGATTGAAATAAACACAGAAATTCTTGACGATGGTATAAAGCGGCTGGACAAGCCTATTTTTCGGACGGTTCGCGGGAGCATTCTAACAGCAACGGCGGCGCGGGGGCAGATATTGAAGGTTTGCCAAACGGCAGGAATAGAGCCATTCACGCCGCATTGCTTCCGGCACACATTCGCAACGCGGGCGATTGAGTCCGGCATGAATTACAAGACATTGCAAACGATTCTAGGGCATAGCAATATAGCAATGACGTTAGGCTTATATGCCCATGTAACGGAGCAAACGAAGGAAAAAGAGATACAAAAGATTTGCTTTGTATGATACGGGGTCAAAACGGGGTCAAGCCCCGTGAAAATGGCTTAAAACCGTCATGCTAGGAAATTTGTTAC
>CAVELT010000096.1:0-9088 GCA_963616545.1 Dysosmobacter segnis
AGGTGAAGTATGAGCAAGAAAGATAACGTAAATCATCCGGATCACTACAGGACCGGCGCGTATGAATGCATCGATGTGATGCAGGAGGCGATAGGGTACAGGGCCACCATGGACTTTTGCCTGTGCAATGCATTCAAGTATCTGTACCGGCAGAGAAAGAAGGGCGACCTTGAAGATCTCAAGAAAGCCAGATGGTATCTGGACCGGCGGATCAAGATGCAGGAAGACATCGACTTTGTAACGGAGTTCTTGGACAGACAGGAAGGAGAAGAGGAATGACTGAGATTATTACGATCATCTGCGTAGCGGCAGGAGTGGTGCTGGGCAACATCGTGCAGGGAAATATCAACGAGAAGAAGATCGAGACGCTGATGAAGCTGATGAAAGAGAGGACATGCAATGGGCACTGCAACTGTGACTGCGGCAATGCTGCCGAAGGTGAGGTTTGAGAGTCTGAAGCCGTGTCCCTTCTGCGGAAGCAAGGCGGAGAAGGTCTACACAGCGGAGAAGTACTACATCACCTGCACGAATCCGCAGTGCAGATGCAGGACAGGTCTTTACAGGAAACAGCAAGCGTTTATCCGGTGGAATCGCAGATATGAAGACTGAAGAAGTGAAGATGTGGTTATACGACATGGCAGAGCAGATGCGCCTGGGGCTGGTAGTGATGCCGGCTCCGGGCCGTCTTACTGCTCTGGATACAGCCTTGGAGGTATTGGAAGATGCCGACGCAGTATCAGAAGAATCCATACGTTAGCTGTCCATACTTCTACAGGGAGACATCCCTTGACATCAAGTGCAAGGACAGAGGAGATCTGGCAGGGGGAGCAGGGATCGTGGGCGAGAGCACGGTCTCCTGCTTTTCGTGCAAGGCTGCCAAAAGGGACTACATGCAGGACTTTTGCAAAGGGTGCTTCATGGGATGCGAGATCTACAGGGCATTCGAGGATATCGAGAGGTACAAGCGTGGAACAATGGATGAGTGACAGAACATCCGCCAGGATAAAGCCTCCCACAACAGCCACTCCGAGCTGCATACACCAGTTCATCACGGTCTACACAAAGGGACCGATGCAGGGAACGAGGGTACAGCTGTACTGCAAGAAATGCGGAGCAGTACGGGACGGATCTTGGAGAGATGCACGGCTGTAAGGCCATGGTGGGGTATCAAGAGGCCACGCTCATTGCGACAATGGAAGCTATAGGACATGGAGGTTATGGCGGATCTAACACCAAAACAGGAGAAATTCATACAGGAGCTTCTAAGGAACGGCGGAAACCGGCGGCAGGCATACAAGGCAGCATACAACACGGAAGGCATGAAGGATTCAAGCATCGACTCCCTCGCATCAAGGTTGCTGTCGAAAAATGTCAAGGTTAGGTCAAGGTATGAGGAGCTGTCCAAGGATTCCACCGAGAAGGCCAAGGAGCAGGTCCGCAAGGACGAGGAAGAGGCTGTTGATGATGCTGCGAGGGCCAAGGCTTTTGTACTGGGGGTGCTGGCATCCATTGCAAGCGGCAAGCAGGGCGATGAGGTAGAGGTTACGGACGGAGACGGGACTGTGACAAGGCGAGAGAAGAGAACGAAGGCATCCGACATGCTGAGTGCAGCACTCAAGTATGCGGAGTTCTACGGGGTCACACCGGAAGTACAGCAGTCGCAGGAGGTTATCGTGAGATACGAAGGAGCAGAAGAGTATGGCGGCTGAGTTGGTACTGCAGAGGCCTTCAGAAAAGCAGGACATCTTCTTGCGAGACCATCACAGGATTGTCGGCTACGGCGGTGCCAGAGGCGGAGGAAAGTCATGGGCCGTGCAGGCAAAGGCAAAGCTCCTGCTGTGGAGCTATCCAGGCATCCGCATTGCCATCTTCCGCCGTACCTATCCAGACCTTGAAAAGAACCACATCCGCACACTGGTGCCGGCTCTTGTGGGGCCGAAGCTCGCAACCTACAGCAAACAGGAGAAGAGACTGACCGCCATCAATGGGAGTGTGATCGAGTTTGTTTTCGCCCAGAGACAGCCAGAACTGGAGATAAAGACACAGGGTATCGAGTGGGATGTCATCTTTGTAGATGAGGCCACGCAGTGGACAGAGGAAGAGCTGAAGATCATCTCCGCATGCAACCGAGGCAACATCGTTCCGATCAAGAGAATCTACTACACCTGCAATCCCGGCGGTGTAGGGCATCAGTACATACGGCGGATCTTCATCGACAGGAAATACAGAGAAGGTGAGGACCCAGAGGACTATTCCTTCATCCAGGCAAAGGTCACGGACAACACAGCACTCATGGCGGCAGACCCAGACTACGTAAAGCATCTGGAAGCCCTGCCGGCGAAGCTCCGCAAGGCATGGCTGGACGGAGACTGGGGAGCGCTCTCTGGTGCGTTCTTCGAGGAGTTCCGCGATGTACCGGAGCATTACCTCGACAGGGAGTGGACTCACGTTATCGAGCCATTTGAGATCCCTCCCGGCTGGAACATCATGATGGGCTACGACTTCGGCTATCGGAAGCCCTTCTCCGCTGCATGGTATGCGGTGGACTACGAAGGGCGGCTGTACCGCATCCTGGAGTGGTACGGATGCAATGGAGAGCCCAACGAAGGACTCAAGATGGCACCGGAGGACCAGTTCCGGCACATCCACGAGATCGAGACACAGCATCCGCTTCTCAAGCACCGGAAGATCAGACGAATCGCAGACCCTGCCATCTGGAATGCAGAGAGCGGCGAGAGCGTGGCGGATGTCGCAGACCGGCACCAGGTCTACTTCGAGCCGGGCGACCATCAGCGCATCAACGGATGGATGCAGTGCCACTACCGGCTGCAGTTCGATGAGGACGGCATACCGATGTTTTATGTCTTCAACACCTGCAAGGAGTTCATCCGGACGATCCCTGCAATGCAGTATGACGAGCACAAGGTGGAAGATCTCAACAGCGATCTGGAGGACCACATCGCAGATGAATGGCGGTATGTCTGCATGGGAAGACCGATCAAGCCGCAGAAGCACAAGGCAGTCATTCCGAGAAGTGACGATCCTTTGAACCAGAGGGTACGCAGAGGCAAGGCAATCTTTTACACGCATTAGGAGGCAGTATGGCGACAAGTACACAGGGACAGCAGCCAAATCCCTTCGAGAAGGGGCGGTACGGCGGCCAGAACAGGAGCGACGACTCCTTTTCCTACCAGCCAACACCGGACAAGCTGACAGAGATGGGATACAACGGGCGAGGCATGGGACCGCAGCCAGAGGATCTGCAGGGCGAAGCCGGCGACATGATGCAGGGAGCACAGCAGACTCAGCAGGGAATGCAGGGCTATCCGCAGGAAGCCATGACACAAGCCATCGGCAGAGACCAGATCAAGCAGGCCAGAGAGACGCTGCAGAAGTACAAGAGCGGCAGACAGCATCTGGAGGATCGGATCGTCAAGAATGAGCTCTGGTGGAAGAAGCGGCACTGGGATCTGTTGCGGAACAAGGACAACATGGAAGATCCAAAGCCTGCTTCCGGATGGCTCTTTAACACCATCATCTCCAAGCATGCGGACTTCATGGACAACTACCCAGACAGCAACATCCTTCCGAGGGAGCCTGGCGATGTGGAGGAGGCAACGCGCCTTTCCTCCATCATTCCTGTCGTTATGGACCAGGTAGGGTACCGGAATGTCTACAGTGACGAGATCTGGTACAAGCTAAAGCACGGTACAGGAGTATTCGGCATCTACTGGGACCAGTCAGCACTCAACGGCCTGGGCGATATCTCAATCAAGCAGGTAGACCTCCTCTCGATCTTCTGGGAGCCTGGCATCACAGACATCCAGAAGAGCAGGAATGTATTCACAGTAGAGCTTGTGGACAACGAGATCCTGACAGAGCAGTATCCAGAGCTCAAGGACAAGCTGAAAGGCTCCGGAGCAAGCAATCTGACCAAGCAGTACATCTACGATGACAGGGTAGACACAACCGGCAAGTCTGCTGTGATCGACTGGTACTACAAGAAGGGCGGCAAGCTCCACTACGTGAAGTTCGTAGACGATACGGTGCTGTATGCGACCGAGAACGATACCACACGGCCCACAGCGGAGCAGGTAGTACCAGATGCATACACAGGATCTCCTATGGTTCAGACGGTCGAGACGGGCCTCAGCATGGCAGAGAGAGGCCTGTATGACCACGGCAAGTATCCTTTCGTGTTCGATACTCTCTTCCCGGAGACAGGAATGCTGGCGGGCTTTGGCTTCGTCGATATCTGCAAGGATGCGCAGATGTCCATTGATGTCTACAACAACTGCTTCGAGAAGAACATGCAGTACATGGCATCGCCCAGGTTCTTCATCCGTAACGATGGCGGCATCAACGAGGAGGAGTTCGCGAACCCTCACAACCTGCTGATACATTCGGACACCAACCTCGGACAGGACAGCGTGAGAGTGGTGGATACTCCGCAGCTGATCAACTCGAACTACATCAACATCCTGCAGTACAAGATTGACGAGCTGAAGGAGACCTCCGGAAACCACGATGTGACGAATGGCGGTACAACCTCCGGAGTAACGGCGGCTTCTGCCATTGCAGCCATGCAGGAGAGTGCAGGGAAGACATCGAGAGACCAGATCAACACATCCTTTGAGGCACACAAACAGGTCGTGTCCTTCGTGATCGAGCTGATCCGGCAGTTCTATGACATGCCGCGGCAGTTCCGCATCATCGGACAGGATGGTCAGCAGGAATTCACGGAGTATTCGAATGCAGGACTCCTTCCTCAGCAGCAGGGCACAGAGTTCGGTGTAGACATGGGATACCGCCTTCCTGTATTCGATGTGAAGGTGGAAGCAGAGAAATCCTCCTCCTACAGCAGACTCTCTCAGAACGAGCTTGCAATCCAGTTCTACAATGCGGGCTTCTTCAATCCGCAGTACACAGACCAGGCTCTGGCTTGTATGTCCATGATGGACTTCCAGGGCAAGAGCGAGATCACACAGAAGATCCAGACAAACGGCACGATGTACCAGCAGCTCCTGCAGATGCAGCAACAGATGCTCCAGATGGCGGAGATGGTAGAGCAGCTTGGCGGACCTGTTGGCTTCGCAGATGAGATGGCAACGCAGATCAACGGCAACCTGGATGCACAGGGAGCAGTGGGGAGTTTCTCCGGCACGGCGGCAACGGATAAGCCGAAGACCTCAACGAGCTACACCGGAGAGTCATCGGTTACCAAGGGAGCCAGACAGCTGGCTGCAGAAAGGACGAATCCTTCATGACGAAGATCACATATGCCACTATTCCAGAGCATGATTTCTTCTGCCTCAAGGTAGACGGCCATGCAGGATATGCAGAGAAGGGAGGAGACATCGTCTGTGCGGCGATCTCCGCCCTTGCCTGCACACTTTCGGCCAGAGTCATGGATACCACTACCACCAGCAACTACGATGTCTACGCTGACAAGGAGCATGGCAGGATGATGATCTCTGCAAACGGCAAGGAAGCCATGGAAGCCTTCCGAACGATCCTTACAGGGCTCAAGGATGTTGCCTATGCCTATCCAGAGTATGTCAGCATCGAGGAAACCGAGCGAGGCTCCAATGGTGGGGTATGACTATTGTTGACAAGATGACATGATGTCTTAAAAGGGTCGCGACCTACCGCAGAAAAGAAAGGAGGACACATGTCCTATACAAACCTCTTTGATCTCCAGATCTTTGGAGAGGAAGGAGCAGTAGCAGGTGGAGACATCTCCACGGGTGACGCTACCACCACAGCAGAAAATGTCGGCACCGAAGGAGTAGCTACCGGAGGCGCGGCAGAGCAGTCCGCAACTGCACCAGGCGAAGGTCAGGCACCTGCCGAGGAAACTTGGGAATCCTTGATCAACGGCAAGTACAAGAAGGAGTACGGCAAGGCAGTACAGACTGCTGTCAACAAGCGTTTCAAGAATCAGAACGCGCAGCATGATCTGCTCGATCCTGTTGTCAGAGGGCTCGCGAAGAAATACGGTATCAACCCCAACCAGGACGGGAGTATCCCCCTGGAAGCCTTAAACAGAGCGTATCTGGATGACAATGAGCAGTATGAGCAGGAAGCCTTCAAAAGGGGCATGGCTGTTGACGATCTGAAGCAGATGAAGGCTTTGGAACGCGAGAATGCAGAGCTGAAACAGCGGCAGTTGCAGGAAGAGAACAACCGCTATTGGGCGGCGATGGAAGAGCAGGCAAGGAGCCTCCAGTCGGAGTTCCCCGGCCTCGATTTTGCAAGTGAGATGGAGAACCCTGAGTTCGGCCACCAGCTTGCATTCTTCAAGGGATCTGATCCAGAGCATGCTGTTGAGAAAGCCTACAAGGCTGTACACATGGACGAGATCATGTCCGGCGCAATGCAGTACGCAGTGCAGCGGACCAACTCTCAGATCTCCAAGGCGATTCAGAGCGGGTCCAAGAGACCGATAGAGAATGGCATGCAGGGACAGGGGGCAGGCAGATCCTCCAGTATTGATCCTTCCAAACTTACCGCAGAACAGCGAGCGGATTATATTCGCAGAGCACAGCGGGGAGAGAGAATCACCTTCCGCTAGCTCTGTGCTAAAAGAAGGAGAACAACATGAGACTTTTCAAAGACAGAACTGAAGCAAGAGACATGTTCCAGCTTTTCGCAGGAGCACTGAATACCAACGTAACCACGGCATCCTCCACCGGCAACGATCTGACGGTCGAGATGAAGACCTTCTACAACACTAGCCTTCTGGAGAATGCCCGGAATGAGCACTACTTCAACCAGTTTGGCCAGAAGCAGGTTCTTCCGAAGAACGGCGGCAACAAGGTTGAGTGGCGCAAGATTGACACCTACGCACCGGCCCTTACTCCTCTGACTGAGGGTGTTACACCGGATGGCCGCAAGGTGAACATGACCAAGATTGAGGCAGACATCGATCAGTACGGCGATTACACGACTGTATCCGATCGTCTGGAGCTGGAGGCAATCGATCCCATTATTTCCCTGGTGACCGAGGAGCACGGCGCACAGGCCGGCGATACTCTGGACATCATCACCAGAAACGAGGTCTGCACCGGCACCAATGTCATCTACGGCGGCGGCAAGACTTCCAGAGCGTCCCTGACTGCTTCCGACAAGATCACCACGACTCTTGTTAACCAGGCATTCACGTTCCTCAAGAAACAGCATGCTCCTACCATTAACGGCGACTATGTGGCAATCATCCATCCGTCTGTAGCTTACGATCTTCGTGAGTGTGACGGATGGCTTGAGGTCCACAAGTACGCACAGCCCACCGAGATCTTCAACGGAGAGATCGGCAAGCTGCACGGAGTACGCTTCATCGAGGACGCTTCTCAGAAGATCTGGGCAGGCGGTGCATCCGGTGCTTGCGTTTATGCTGTGACGGTATTCGGTAAGGATGCATACGGCATCATCGATCCTTCTGCTGAGGCCCTTGAGGTCATCGTAAAGCAGAGAGGTTCCGCTGGTACCGCAGATCCTCTGGATCAGAGATCCACGGTCGGCTGGAAGGCATCCCATGCGGCGAAGATCCTGTACCAGGAGAGAATCGTCCGCATCGAGGTTGGATCTTACTTCAGTGCAACCGATTCGGCTAACTAAAGGAGGCCATAATGGCTGTTAAAAAGACAGAGATTGAAACGGCAACAATGACTGCAGATGCTCCCGGAGATATCTGGGAGCAGATGGAGGAAATCACACTTCCGAAGGCTCCGAGGGGCGAGGATAACTTCCTCATCGCTTCTGTGAATGGCAGGGTCTACAAGATCCAGAAGGGCAAGAAGGTCAAGGTTCCTGCCCCCATCGCAGAGGTGATCCGCAATTCCGAGGCAATGCAGGACGAAGCAGACGCTTATGTCGAGCAGCAGATCGAGAAGCGCGAGAGCAAGGAAAAGGAAATGTAATGGGAGGGAGTGGGAGACGTCCCACTCCTTTCTTTCATAAGGTGACATTATGACAGTGGCAGATGTGATCGCTTGGTACAACAGCGAACGAGACAACAGAGTCAATGACGACATGAAGCTCCGATGGCTCAGGGGCCTCGAAAAGAAGGTAGTTGTTGACATCATAAAGAAGTATGACGGCCACAAGGATTCGGAGGAGCACTATGAGGACGACTTCTGGGTGGATGCTGAAGGAACGCTTCACTGCCCGGAGTGGGCCTATCTGGATGATGGCGGAAACCTTGTGGTGGACAGCAGGGAGCACATCAACCTGGTCAATCTGTCTTCCTTCGTCTTCCGTAATTCCGATGGAACCATAACCTATGCAGACATGGATGACGATGACTTCACGATGAGCTCAGAGCTGACTATCCCGGAGCCATTCCACGAAATCTATCTGTATTACCTGGACATGAAGATCGGATACAACAACAACGATTCCAGGCGGTACAACATGGCTGCGACCGAGTACAACAACGCTTATCTGGCCTACCAGCAGTACTACAACCGATTCCATCAGGTAGATAAGCCAAGAGGCTTCTGCCTCAGACATGAGAGGATCTGATGTATTACCAGACTATCGAGGATGACAACAACACAAGGGAGATGATCTCCACCTGGAAGGGCTACAACCACAACTACGTGATTGAGGACGGCGAGTTCTATGATATGGAGAACCTGTCTACGGACAACTATCCGGTGCTCACTCCCAGAAAGAAGCGTGCTCTTCTGGTGGAGACGGAAGAGACCATCCGCGGCATCCTGCTGACATCCAACAACCTGGCTTATCTGATCGGCAATACCTTGCACTATTCGTCAAAGGAGTACGATCTGTCGGAGTATTTCTACAAGGAAACAGAGGATGACGGTACGAAGGTCTACGACACATCCGACCAGCAGCTGATCCGATTCGGCGCGTACATCATCGCCTTTCCTTCCGGTGTCTATGTCAACATCGTAGATGAGTCGATGGGAAGCATTACACAGGCCTACATGGCTCCCCAGGGGATCAGCATTAACTTCCAGATCTGCGACAGCACAGGATCAGAGCTGCAGAACCTTGTTGCAAAGAATGCAGCTCCCTCCAGTCCTTCGGACGGTGACTACTGGCTGCGGACCACGAAGGGAGC
>CAVELT010000096.1:9599-11106 GCA_963616545.1 Dysosmobacter segnis
ATGAAGATCTACGGCACCTATCCTGCAGAGTATCAGCTCTCGACACACACCTGCCGCGGGGTGCAGAAGGGATCGGAAGAGTCGCTTGCTATTGTGAACGAGTATCTGTTCTACAAGAGCACAGCAGATGTCTGCGTTTACGACGGCTCCTCGCCCACCTCGATCAGCCAGGCATTCGGAAGAAACACGCAGTATTACAATGCAGTCGCTGCAGGGTGCCTTGGAAAATACTATATATCGATGGAGACCAACATTGGCCATTGCGTCAATATGATCTACGACATGGAGCGCGGCATCTGGACGAAGAACGATTCAAAGGTCCGGTATTCGCAGTTCACACAGGCTGAGTCAGGCCAGATCTACGGCACGAATGGCAAGAAGATCTTCGGCATCGGAGCGAATGACAACATCATCTTCCACAATCAGCTTGCCAATGAGGAGTACGTGAAGTGGTACGGCGAGACAGGAGATATGGGCTTCTCCTATCCAGACTACAAGTATGTGAACAACATCAACATCAGAGTGTACCTGCCCTTCAAGAGTGAGCTGAACGTGCAGATCAAGGTGGACGATGGGATGTGGCAGGACCTAGGGACCTACAGAGGAACGGACGAGACACGGCCCATCGATATCTACCGCTTCCCTGATCGGTGCGATCACTACCGGCTGAAGCTCTCCGGTCATGGCAATGTAAGAATCTACACGCTATCCAGAACCTTTGAGACAGCAGGAGGAGAGTGCAATGGACATCCACATTGAGCGACCAACACTGAATGCCTCCTCCCCAGAAGAGAACATCGCAATCATCGATACCTGGATCGCGGATACGGCGGACAAGCTGAATGTGGCACTGAGGTCAAGCGGCACATCATCGGAAGGAACGGAGAGCACTGGATCGTCCAACGGATTCGATGCGAGATACGCATCCTCTTCCATGTCGGTGTATCTGGGCCTTGGCAGGAAGCAGGTAACAAAAATAGTATTGGAGGATTGATATGGCAGACACAAGTGCCTACAGGCAGAAACTAATGGACAAGGAAGGCAACGATGTTTACCCCATCACAACAGCAGATGCGGTATTCGTCCAGACATCAAGCGGAGGAACCTACTCCCAGAAGACGCTCGCCACAAAGCTCAGCGAGATGGAATCGTCTTTTCAGGCTGGGTGTAACACGCTGGTGAACAAGCTCAAATCGCTTGGTGTTACACCTGCATCCTCTTCACCGAGTGATATTGCGGCGGCGATGGATACGCTGAAGAACAACTACTACAATGCCGGAGTATCTGCGGCGGACTCTAGAGTCAACACAAGCTCTGCATCCTACTCGCGCGGTGTTTCCGATGCGGACGGCAGAGTCAACGGTAACTCCGCGTCCTACACGGCAGGACGCTCACAGGGTCAGGCTGATGTCAAAGCGAATCCTGGCGGCTACGGCCTCATCACGCAGACGGACTACAACAACTACGGCTCTGCCTGCTACAACAACGGTGTGGCGGCAGGAAAGGC
>CAVELT010000096.1:11379-13372 GCA_963616545.1 Dysosmobacter segnis
GTCCGAAAGACCAGTAAGAGGCTCCCTTGTGGGGCCTCTTTTTATGGTGGGTTATCTTTTCAAACCGCATTTCTTCAGAATATCTCCTAGGAATAGTCCTATTCAATGGAGATAGAAACATGGCTACTACAAAATCCAATTCAAGCTCTTCCACGAACAGCGGAAGCAAGACCAATACAACCTCGCAGTCTGCCAGCACTTCGCAGACCGCAAGCTCCTCCCAGAGCTGGGGTGGAAGCTCCTCGGACACTACATCCCATACCACAGGCGGCTCCCACTCCGAGTCCTACACCAACGGCGGCTCCCACTCGGAAACCTACGGACAGAACGGATCGACCTCCCAGACGCAGGGCGGATCTCAGTCCAACACATCCGGTAAGTCATGGGCATCCGGTACGGTGGATGACACCACGCTTGCCAACAAGGACAAATACTCCCAGTCCTATCAGCAGTCACAGCAGGTCCAGAACACCTATGATCGGCTGCAGAACACGCTGAACAACAAGCCCGGAGCCTTCACATCTGCCTACTCGGACAAGCTGAACGACCTGTACAACCAGATCTCCGGCAGAGACCCATTCAAGTACAACTTCAATGTTGATCCCATGTACCGGATGTATGCACAGCAGTATCAGCAGCAGGGCAAACAGGCCATGCAGGACACGATGGGGCAGGCGGCGGCACTGACGGGCGGCTATGCTTCATCCTATGCCCAGACGGCAGGACAGCAGCAGTATCAGAGCTACCTGCAGCAGCTCAACGACATCATCCCTGAGCTGCGCAACCAGGCATACCAGGAATGGCAGGCAGAGGGCGAGAGTCTGAAGGACCTCTACAACCTCACGCAGACCGCCTACAACAACGAGTATCAGCAGTATCGCGACAAGGTATCCGACTGGCAGCAGGATCGCTCCTTCGACCAGTCCGACTATCAGCAGGAGCGGAACTTCGACTACTCGCAGTGGTCCGCAGACCGGAGCTACTGGAACCAGGAATACTGGAACCAGAAGAATTCCGAGCAGTCCAACACCTCCGGTACCGACTCCACGAACTGGAGCAACAGCCAGCAGCAGGGATGGAGCAAGAGCCAGACAGACTCTACGAACTGGAGCCACACATCAACGGATACGAGCAGCTGGAGTGACACCTCAAGTCATACAGACTCGACCAACTGGAGCAACAGCCTCTCCAACAGTGCAACGGCGCAGAACTCCGTGTCGAACTCCCTGCAGGATACAACGAGCTGGAGCAAGACGAACTCCTCCTCGACAAGCGTTGGCAGTGATTCCGGTTCTTCCTCGAAGTCTTCCGGAAGCAGCGGCCTTGTAACCTTCGCTGACAGCAAGTCGGGCAATCTTCAGAGAGCTGCACTACAGGTGAAGCGGCATGGTGCATCCGATATGAAGGCGAACACAGCGAAAAATCAGAAGGAGCTGATTCAGCAGTGGCTTGACCAGGGCTACTACGCTGACGGCACGAACAAATCGGAATTCACGGAAGCAGACGCAGAGTATCTGATCAACTATTTGGGGCTGAACAAATAAGGAGTGCGCATGGCTAAGAAGGTAGATACCATTATCAAAAACATGAAGAAGAACGGCTACACAGAGCCTGCTGTAGCCGATGATTGGGAAGACCGGTTCCAGTATGACTACAAAGGCTATACGCAGGAGGATCGTCTGAAGCGGCTTCAGCAGCTGACGGAGAATGCGAACGCATCCTATGCGGCCTACAAGGCGCAGCAGGCCCAGAGAGAGGCAGACAAGGCAACAGGGCTGTATCAGTACAATCAGGCAACGGATGACCAGAAGTCTGCGCTTGAGAATATCTACACAGCACAGAACCAGACACTGACCGGCTACGACCGTTTCATGGGTAGCAAGACAGGCACAGGATCTGCAGGAAACCTTGCGAATCAGTTCAAGACCGACTACGGAGTCAGCGATGATGAGTACAACTCTCTGATGAGCGGCTACAAGGCCTATCGGAGCGG